>CACZSA010000390.1 GCA_902783705.1 uncultured Ruminococcus sp. | reverse complement strand
TTCCGGTCTCTGTTTCAAATACATCTCCTGCTTACCGGCTTCTTTATAAATGGCGGCAATAAGACCGAGAAGCTCCGAGTCCCATTTCCGTTCGTTTATTTTCGTATAATTGAAAATTCTCATTTCCCTTCCCTCCACACTTATTCCCTTAGATTATAACACAAAATAAGGGGATTTTCAAGTGGTTGAGGGAATATTCCCTTAAATACATCTTTCCGTTGAGGGAAAGCAATGTGGAAATGAAATACATAAGCGTGTCTGCCCACCCTGAAACGCAGGGCTGACGGACACGCTTTCTTTGTGCCCAAAACGTGGCGGCCCGTTTACGGGAGAGGAGGTGAAACCTTTGAGAGCATATGGAGATCTGCGGTGTGGACGCCCTTTTCACCAACGGGCGCGTTGATTGTCACAAGCTGCCTGAAGGACTGTACTGCTACGATCTGCGCGGCTCGGATGAAGATCCCGGCGAGCTTCGGTATCTGGAGGAACGTGTGGTTGTCAACCATGCAGGAAGCGTAATCACTGCGCAGCCCATTGAACTGCCGGAGAGCGGGCGGCTCGACGTGTACGCCGATATGGCCTTCCACGGAGGCTCCATGACCCTTCGCCAGTTTTATGAAGACGCATATCCCGAAAAGGCAAGGAAATCCCGCAGCACTGAGGAAGTCGAAGCTGAGAGCGTTTCCTTCGCTGTCTGTGCCTATTACGGTATCGCAACCGGGGAAAACAGCTTCGGCTATATCACGGGCTGGAGCAAGGACAAGGAGCTGAAAGAGCTCAAAGCCTCCCTTGAAACCATCAACAAAGCATCCTCCGAGCTCATTACCGACATTGATCGGAACTATGCCGCTATTATGAAGGAGCGCGGAATTGATGAACAAACCGCAGAGAAAGACGGAGGCGCAACTCCCACAACGGCGGCTTCGGAGCCTGTCGGTGAGCCGGAAGTCCGGCTGGACAGCCCTGAACCGGAATACCCGATGCCCGATCCTTTGGTTAGTATTCACTTTCACAGCAGAATGTGATAAATGTATGCAAAGGCATTCTCAAGTGGTGCCTGACGGGGCGTGCTACCCCAGGCAAATCCCTTTGCTTCCATGAGCCCGCCGAAAGGCAGCGCACCCGATATGGACGAGCGAAGGTCAAGGGCGTGTCGCATTACGACGTCTTCTATCCGTTCTACGGAAAAATCGAGTTTGAGGAGAACGAAACGGGCCGCAACCTGCTCCTGATCGGGGACAGCTTCTCAAAGGCCGTCGCCGAGCCCCTCGCCTCGCATTTCGACAAGACAGTGCTCCGCAGCGCCGTGGACAGAAGCGATTTTCAGATCGGCATCACGCTGAAGCGCAACAAAATCACAGACGTCGTGATCCTGCTCTACACCGATCGCATGATGTGCGACCTCTACGGAGACCTCCGCCGCGATCGGATTCTGCCGTAAAGCCGTAAAACCGTAAAGCCGTAAAGCCGTAAAGCCGTAAATCGGAATCGAACCCGATGAAAAGTCCCTCGATCCGCAAGGAGTTCGAGGGACTTTTTTGGCCGCCGTCATTCCTTCGGACGGGGCTATTCGCTTTTGCGGCCGTTCCTTTTGCCGCCCGAGCCTTCGACGCGGGTCGGCGGATGGGATTCGTAGACGCTCACGACGAACGTGGCGGATGCGTTGTTGGGGCGCGGCTTGAGGCGTTCGGCCGGCTTCTCATTGTATTCCTCCGTGAACGCGCGGTTGAAATTCCGCACGCTGCCGAAGCCGCTCGCCAGCGCGACCTCCGTGATCGACAGGCTGGACTCCTGGAGCAGCGTGCGCGCGTAGTCGAGGCGGTAGCTGTTCACGACGCGCTTGAAATTGATCCCGACGGCGGAGGAGAAGACCCGGCTCAGGTAATGCGCGTCGTACCCGCAGTTGTCCGCCACGTCCTCGAGCGTGATATTTTCGGTAAAATGCGTGCTGATATAGGAGAAGATGGAGGAGAGGAGCGTCGTCTGTTTCGTTTTGCGCGGGGCGAGGTCGACGGACGCGAGGTATTCCGCGAGGAACCCGTAGAGGCAGCCCTTGAGCGAAAACGGGCGGAAATCCTTCCGGGTGACGATCCCGTCGAGGTAGTAATTCGTGAGCGAGCGCGGAACGGGGAACAGGGCGGTCGAGCCGACTTTTCCGGCGATCTCCTTGGCGAAGCTCCCGACGACGTCCGGTGAGAAGACGTGCACGAAGCACCCCGACGTCCCGAGCGTTTTGTAGGCGTGCATCTGGTCGGACAGGATGAGGGCGCACTGTCCCGGCACAAGGAGCTCGTTCTTGTCTTCCGTCGTGACGCTGATCGAGCCGTAGGTCGGGATCATGAGCTCAAAATCCTGATGCAGGTGCTTGTCGAAGCGGATGTTCTCAAAGTACGTGATGTCGTGATGCTTCATAATATTAGAGTTGAACGTCTGATAGTACATCGGGGTCTCCTTTCCTTGCCCAAAAACCGGAGCGGGCGGGGATCCTCTCTGCTTTCTTTATAACAATCGCGGGCGCGTTTGTCAAGCGAAAGGTGTGATTTCTGTCCGAAAGTGGGTACTTTTATGCTTGTTTTCGATTCGGGCGGGCATTATAATTCAATGTAGAACAATGTCGGCAGGTATCCGCGCCGACCGGTCCGTCATCCGTTGGATCACGATCATCGGGGAGGAGAACATGAAAGAACCGAAGAAACTTCTTGGACGTATGACGGCTTTTCTGCTTTGCTGCGTCCTTCTCACGGGATGCTCGCAGAAGCCAACCGATCCCGGTCGGACGGAGCCTCCGTCGGAGACAGAACCGCCTGCCGCTTCTGAGAACGAAACCGAGCCAGAGGAAACGGAGTCCTCTATCTGGACGCTGACGGGTGTTCGGGAGGGCACGGCCTATGACGGCTGGACCTTCAACGCGCTCGTCTATAACAATCAGTCGTGGGGGCGCGGTGAACTCTGCGTGGAGGAGCTGACAGGCGAGGTCCTGAACGACGCCTATTTCAACCGCAATCTGTACGTGGAAAATCTGCTTGGGATCACAATTACACAGGATGCCCGGCATCACGAAAGTCTGGTGCAGACTTTCACGAATTCCGTGGCAGCTGGTGACAACGCCTATTCAGCCGGGTGGCTCCGTCAGCGCGATGCGGCGAGCTGTGCGATGAACAAGACCTGCCTCGATCTTAACCTTCTGACACTCGACCTCGGCAATCCGTGGTGGGACTACCATTCGATTCAAGATACGATGATGGGCGGGAAGAACTATCTCGTAGCGACGGATATCACCATTGCCGACAAGGACGCGATCTGGCCTGTGTATTTCCACAAGGGCATTCTTGAGGAGGAAATGCTCGAAAACCCCTATGAGCTTGTGGACGCAGGCAAATGGACTTTCGACAAGCTTAGGAAGATGGCGGCGCAGGCGATGAAGGACCTCGATGGTGATGGCGTCATGGACCGGGACAAAGACCGTTTTGGCTATGTGACCCACGAGGAGAATTACGCTGCGTCGTGGATGGCGTGCGGGGAACGCCTCGTCGGGATCGACGAAGAGGGCATTCCGTTCACGGCTTTTGAATCCGAGCGGTTCGTCGACGTCTACAACAAGATTTACAAAACCATGAACGCCGATTACTGCTACTGGCGTCAGATCGGCGTCAACGGAAGGATCTTCTCGCAGGGACGCGCGCTGTTTCTGAACGAGGTCATTTCCGGCATGCGGTACATGCGCGAATACGAATTCGATTTCGGCGTGCTGCCGCTGCCGAAATACGATGAAGTGCAGGATTCATACCATACATATGTGGCGGAAGGCGCGGCACTGATGATCGTTCCGAAGACGATCGACGATGTGGACCGCCTCGGCAGGACGCTCGAGATCCTCGGGTACACCGGACGGGATCAGATCCTTCCGGCATACTACGAGATCAACTTGAAGACCAGGGATTCCCGCGACGTGGAAAGCGGACGGATGCTCGATATCTGCCTCAACACCCGCTGCTATGATCTCGGCGTCATGTTCGACTGGGGCGGCATCGTGATGACGGTGAAAACCGGCATGGAGAATGTCACGCGCATCATCACGGCAAAGGGCAATCTGATGAAAACGTCGATGGCAAAGGCGTTCAAGGTCCTCGACATCGAAGTGCCGGAGGGATGACGGGATGATACTCTGTAAAAGAACGGCACGCGCTTTCTCGCTGCTGCTCACGGCAGTCCTCGTGCTTTCGGCGGGATGTTCCCCGACGCCGACCGCCGCATCCGAACGGGAAGAGAAGGCTGCCGTCCCCGCTCAGCAGGAAGAGACCGTCCCGGTTCAGCGGGAGGAGGAAGCGGAGCCTCTGGAGGATTCGGAAGAAGAGGGATCGGTCGAAACGGAAGCGGGTTCCGTCGTCCGTTTGCGGACCGGGGAAGGAGACGATGTGAGAATTGTTCTTGACGCGGGATGCTTTCTGGATTTTCTGTCCGGCAAGGACGGGTACACGCTGCAGATCGGCTCGGAAGGGGGCGGGAGCTTTCGTTCCGTTCCTGCAAGGATCGGTGTGATCAGGACAACATACGGCCAGCCCGTGGAGGCAGCGCGCGGATATGATGAGATCAGAGAGGAGAACGGGGAAATCACGGCGACCGCACGGGTCGTCTCCGATGCCGGCAGCGTCTTCCTCTTCACGGACCACTATTGCCCGGCGGACGGCGGGGTAATGCTCTCGCGATCCGTCGAGGTCGCGACTGCCGGGGAAGGGGACAAGGGCTTTGACACGGAATTCCGCTTCGGCGCCGAAGAAGGCGTCGCCCCGGAGTGGTTTATCCCGAGCCTCCTCTACAAGGATTCGGACGATATCATCGAAACCGCGGCGTTCTCGTCCGCGACCCTTGATTATGACCGGAATCTTGTTCGGGAAACCCGCTGCGGTCTGCCCATGATCATGATGCGAGACCCGACCAGTGGATTCAGCGCGGCCATATCCCATATCGCGGACGCGATTGCGGATACCGCGTCGACGCAGGCGGCAGCAGCTCCGCGGCGGGTGGACACCGGCTGCCGGTACGGTTCGCTCGGCATCGTCGGGCGCCGGGGTTCGGCGCAGGGCATGTCCTATACCTATCCCTTTTATGAGTATCCCCGTGTTTACGGCTTCTCATACGACGGAAAGGAACAGAGCGCGGCATGCTTCCATCCCGTCTCGGCAGGGGAGCGGCAGGAATACTGTCTGTTCCTCTCGGCGCGGGATGCGGAGGATTACAACGGCGCGATGGTCGCGTCGTATCTCGCGGCGTTCGCCGAGCAGCCTGTGACGGTCGCCGACGAGGACACGGACAAAATCTACGACATCTGCGTCCGCGATCTGAAGGACCTTTTCACCCAGACAACGCACGGGCGTGGTCTGCCGTTCGCGGTCTTCATCGACAACGGACAGACCCATTCGGTCAGCTTCCAGATCGGCTTCATCGGGATGCAGACGACCCTCGCTCACCACATGATCCGGTGGGGGCTGGCAAACGACGATGAGGACAGCATCAAAAAAGGCGCGGCGATCCTCGATTTCTGGGCGCGGCTCGCCAAAACAGACAGCGGTGCCGTCAAGGTCTGGTTTGACGATACGACCTTCCGCCGGTATCCTCCGTTTCTGCGTATTATGTCGGACGGTATGGAGGGGATGCTCGACGCGGCGATGGCGGCACGGGCTTCGGGACGGGAAGACCTTCACGCCGATCTCTGGCTCGGCATGGTCGAGAAATTTGCCGATTTCCTTGTGACGTATCAGAATGAGGACGGCAGCTTCTGGCGTGCTTATGATTATCACGGCAATGCCTATAAAATCGGCAACCCCGACAGCCTCGTCGGCGACTGGGCTGAGATCGGCGGCAAGAAATACGACAAGACTGTGGGAGACAGCAAGGTCAACACAGCCGTTCCGATACGCTTTCTGATCCGTATGTGGGAGCTGACCGGGGATGAGCGCTACAGGACGGCGGCGGTGCGCGCGGGCGATTACGTGCTCGGTGAGCTTTACCCGACCGGGCGGTATGTGGGCGGTACACCGGACAATCCCAATACGGTCGACAAGGAGGCGGGGATGTACGCTCTCTTTGCGTATTCCGCCCTGTACGGCGCGACCGGGGAGGAGAAATACCTCCGCGCGTCGGAGCAGGCGGCGGTCTTTGCGATGTCGTGGGTCTATCTGTACCGCTTCGCCGTGACGAACACCGACGGTCTGAAGGCGGGCCGCCCTGCTGCCGCCGGGTGCTCCGACGGGCTTTCGCTGATCGCGACGGGACACAGCGCGGCGGATTCCTATATGTCCGGCGCATATTATGAATTCTTCAAGCTCTATGTCCGTACGGGGGAGACCTGCTGGCGGGATATGGCTCTCTTCCTCGAGAAAAACACGAAGCAGACGATGAACGTTGGGGACCGATGGGGCTTTGCGCGGGAGAGCTTCATGCCCGAGGCGACGAACCTCGCGGAATTTATCTTCCGCACGGCGGATGTGCGGGGCGTGTGGCTTCCCTGGATCACGGCAGTCAACGTCGAGCCAATCGCGGCGATGGAGCGCACCTTCGGGAAGAGGAGCGTCGCACAGCTTCAAAACACCGATCTCGGCGTTCTCCGCGAGCAGCTTGCGGCGTACGGCTCGGGCGGGATTTCGTACTGACGCGCCGGGCGGTGTTTCCCGTGTCTCAGAAGGATTTTCCGGTGTGCGCGGCAGGGACCCGGAGACCGGCATGTGTGATTTATGTCCCAAATCTGTGCGTTTTTGGCTTGCGTTTTGAGCAAATCCGCTATAAACTGAGAATGAATCAAAAACATCCCCGCCGTTCGACTGGTCGGGAGAAAGGAACATGTGATGAAAAAAGGAAAGGCCTTACGCCTGACGGCTCTGTTTCTCGCCTTGACGATGTCGATTCTGACCGCGTGTTCGACCGCGCCGAAGGAAGAGGACGCGCCGAAATCCGACGCACCGAAAACGACGAATTCGGATGCGGCAGAGCCGGTGCCCGGAGAAACGGAAGCCGAACCGGAGGAGCCGACCGTATGGGATCTCACCGGGGTGCCGGAGGGAACGAACTACGACGGCTGGAACTTCAACGCCCTCGTCTTCCAGAACCAGACCTGGGGCTGGTGCGAGATCTGCGTGGACGAGCTCCAGGGCGAGGTGCTGAACGACGCATTCTTCAACCGCAACCTCGAGGTGGAGAACCTGCTCGGCATCAAGATCACGCAGGACGCCATTTCCGACCCGTGGTCCGAGCCGCAGGCCTTCAACACGAGCGTGACGTCCGGGGACGGCGCGTACGCCGCGGCGTGGATGCGGCAGGAGCAGTCCGCGTCCTGTGCGATGAACGCGATGTGTCTCGATCTGAACGAGCTCGGCTACATCGACCTCACCCATCCGTGGTGGGACTCCCACTCGATCGAAGACACCACCATGGCGGGCAAGAATTACCTGATCGCGAGCGATATTTCGATCGCCGACAAGGAAGCGATCTGGGTCATCTATTTCGACAAGCAGAATCTCGCGAACGCGCAGCTCGAATCCCCCTATGAGATCGTGGAATCGGGCAGGTGGACGCAGGACAAGATGCTCGAGATGATGGAAACCGTCCGGCAGGACCTCGACGGCGACGGCCAGATGGGGCGCACGGACCTCTGGGGCCTTCTGACGCATCCCGAAAACTTCGCGGCATCGTGGATGGCGGCGGGTGAGCGGATCGTCAGCACCGATCAGAACGGCATCCCGCAGGCGGCCTTTGAGACGGAGCGGTTCGTCGACGTCTGGGACAAGACGATCCGGCTCATGAAAGCGGATTCCTGCTATTACGAGAGCATTTCCTTCATTTCGTCCGGCCTGCGCGACGGCTACACGCTGTTCGCCACGGAGGTCATCGCCTTCCTGCGCGCCTACCGCGACAATGAGCGGGACTTCGGCGTCATCCCCATGCCGAAATATGACGAGACGCAGGAAAACTACCACACCTACGTCGCCGCCGGATCGGGCCTGATGATCGTCCCGAAGACGACGGACGACGCGGACCGGCTCGGCGCGGTGCTCGAGGTGCTCGGGCAGACGGGACGCGAGCAGATCCTTCCCGCCTATTTCGACGTGAGCATCAAGACGAGGGACTCCCGCGACGAGGAAAGCGGCAAAATGCTCGATATCTGCTTCACGACGCGGTGCTACGACATCGGCATGATCTTCGACTGGGGCGGGATTGTCTCGACGCTCGAGGGCGGCATCGACAGCTGCACGCGGGTCTTCTCCGCGAAGGGCAAGTTCATGAAGACCAGCATGAAAAAAGCGTTTGAGGTGCTCGGCATCGAAGTACCCGGAGAATAAACCTGAGGAGGTAAGACATCATGTATCAGATCACCGTTCACGGCGACGACAGGATCGCGAAGATCGAGGCGGAGGTCTACGGGCATTTCACCGAGCACATCGGCGGGGTGTTCTACGACGGCATCTGGGTCGGAGAGGACTCGAAGGTCCCGAACATCCGGGGACTGCGGCTTGAGCTCGTCGAAAAGCTGAAGGCGATCGGCGCGCCCGTGATCCGCTGGCCCGGCGGCTGCTTCGCAGAGACCTATGACTGGCGCGACGGCATCGGTCCGCGGGAGAAAAGACCGACGCGCATCAACTGGTGGCGCAACGCGGACGGACGGTACGAGCCGAACGCCGTCGGAACGCACGAATTCGTCGATTTCTGCCGGCTCGTCGGTGCAGAGCCCTATTTCGCCGCGAACATCACGTCCCTCACGCCGCTCGATATCCGCGACTGGATGGACTACTGCAACTCCCCCGCGGGAACCACGACCCTCGCGAAGGAGCGGGAGAAAAACGGCGCGCGGGAACCGTTCGGCGTCAAATACTGGGGCGTCGGCAACGAGACTTGGGGGGGCGGCGGCAACATGACGGGCGAGATGTACGCCCACGAGTACCGCAAATACGCCGTCGTGATGGAGAACGCGGACCGAAAGGCGCAGCTCATCTGCTCGGGCGCGGACCACAACGACTGGCGCTGGGCGCACGACGTCCTCGGCGTCCTCGAGGCCTCCTACCGCATCATGCAGGGCTTCTCGCTCCACTTCTACTGCGGCTCCGCGGGCGATCCCCTCGCCTTCTCGGAGGAGGAGTGGTATAAGCAGCTGAGACAGGCGCTCGACGTGGAGCGCGCGATCCAGCGCAACTGGGGCTTTGTCGTGGGCTACGGCCTGGAAAAGCGGGCGCGCCTCGTGATCGACGAGTGGGGCTGCTGGCATCCGGGCGGATCGGGTCCCTCCTCGCACATGAAGGACTACGGCATCGAGCCCGCGCCGAACAATCCGGACGGGGTCGAGAACCTCTTCGAGCAGCAGTCCACCATGCGCGACGGCATCGTGGCGGCGGCGACGCTCAACCTCTTCAATAACAACGCCGAGAAGATCAAAATGGCAACGGTCGCCCAGCTCGTGAACAACCTGCACAGCCTCTTCCTTGCGGGTGGACCGTACTGCATCACGACGCCGACCTACCACGTTTTCGATATGATGAAGGATCACATGGGCGGCGACGCGCTCCGAATCTCCGGCGATTTCGGCGAGATCACGCGCGAACAGGCCGATCAAAGAAGGAACTATTCCATCCCGAACCTCTCCGTCAGCGCGTCGAAGAAGGACGGCGTCCTGACGCTGACCCTCGCGAACCTCTCCGTGACCGAGGCAGCCGACGTGAAGCTGAGCCTGTCCTGCCTCGTGGCTGCGCCGGAAGCGGAGTACATCACGTTCTCCGCCGACGATCCCCATGCCCACAATACCTACGAAGAGCCCGACAAGGTGCATCTGATCAGGGAAACGAAGGCCTTCGACGGCTCGGTGACCGTCCCCGCCTTCTCCGCCGTGACGGTGCGCGTCAAGGCAGAATAAATCCAGCCCTGATCCCGTGTGTTCCCGCACGGTTTTGGTAAATTAAAAACACATCAAAGAAAGGAAAACAACATGAAACGCATCATCTTGGCAGTTCTTGTTCTCTCCCTCTGTGTCTGCCTCGCACTGACTGCGTCCGCGGCTCACCCGGAAGGCGCTGTCAGCCCGAACGACGGCACGGATCGCTTCACCATTGAGGCTCCGAAGTTCACGCCCGCCGTCGACGGCGTGCTCGATGACGGCTACGGTCCGCTCTACTCCGTCGAACAGTTCGGCGTCGCATCCACGCAGGGCCTTGACCTCACCACCGGCAAAGTCGCTGTGGCGTGGGACGACACCAACCTCTACTTCTACTGCGAAGTGTACGACAACAACGAACCCTTCGCGGTCTCCACGACCGACTGGAAAAACGACGGTCCGGAATTCTTCCTCGACCTCGACAACGACAAGGCGGGCGATTATCTGGAAGACGACTTCCGCGTCCGCGTGATCGCCGCGTACGAGTCCGAAGGCTCCATCTGGCAGAACCCGCTGAGCTACAACGGTCAGAACGGCAACGCTCCCGTTCCGAACGCCTGCGACGACGACTTCACATTAGCGGTCAAGCTCCTTGGCGAGAAATGGTCCGACGGTTACGCCGTCGAACTCGCGTACAATTATACGAACTATGACCGCGCCTACGCGGCCGGCGACGAGATCGGCTTTGAGGTCCAGATCGTCGACGACGTGTTCGGCTTCGGCTCGCGCGATTCCCAGGCGTTCCTCGGCAACCCCGCCGACGCCGCGTGGTGCAACCCGAGCAGCTTC
>CACZSA010000389.1 GCA_902783705.1 uncultured Ruminococcus sp. | reverse complement strand
GGCGACCGGGGTGGCCTCGGTCCTCTGGGAACGCGACGCGGCGACCCTCAAGTCCCTGTCGGATCACCACGGCTTCTACCGGGGAGATACGACGCGCAAGGTGGTGTACTTCACCTTCGACTGCGGGTATGAGCAGGACGGCCTGACGGGCGTCATCCTCGACACGCTGAAGGAGAAGCACGTCCCCGGGACCTTCTTCATCAACGGCTACTACGTCGATTCTGCGCCGGATTATATTCGCCGGATGCTCGACGAGGGACACATCGTCGCAAACCACTCGCTCAACCACGAGATGCTCACCGAGGTCCCGGTCCGCACCTTCTACGACGAGGTGATCGGGCTTGAGAACAAGTATTACGCCGCCTTCCCGGACGCGCCGCCGATGCTGTACTTCCGGCCTCCGGCAGGGAACTGCAACAACTGGGTCCTGACCTACGCCGACAAGCTCGGCTACATCACCGCGCTCTATTCCTTTGCGTATAACGACTGGGACACCGACGCCCAGCCGGAGCTCGACGCCTCGCTCGACAATCTGAAGCTGAAGCTCCATCCCGGCTGCGTCTATCTGTTCCACACAGTCTCCTCCACCAACGCGAAGCTCATTCCCCTCGCGATCGACTGGATCCGCGCGCAGGGCTATGAGATCATCCCGCTCTGCGATATCGACGCATAAAGCGCATGGAAAGAGAAAGCCCCGGCTGGATTGAACCGGAGCTTTCTTTTTGTTCTGTTTTGCCTGCCGTCAGCCCTCGAGGAGCGCCTTGAGGAACTTGTCGATCGACTTGCTCACGACCTTGGACTGCTTCTGGACGTTCGACGCGATGTCCGTCGTGTTGTTCGGACCGTAGTTCATGAACGTGCCCGCGAAGCCGCCGAAGTTGTAGATTTCCATCGGGTCGAAGACGCGGTTGTTGATGATGATGTCGAGCATGTCCGCGCTCTGCTCGTCGCGGGCGTACTTGGTCTTCAGGGAGGATTCGATGTACTCGGGGATCAGGGTGTACTGCGATTCCGCCGCCAGCGCCTCGAGGATGATGCCGAGCTCGTCCAGCGCGTCGCCGGCGATCGTCAGCGGGATGGACAACAGGCCCGTCGTGTGCTGGGAGACGAAGCTGTAATACTTATCCTGGGTCTCGTTGTATTTCGGAATCGGGAGGATGCCGAAGTCCGTGTCGCCGTTGCGCATGTTGGTGACCTCGTCGAGCCGCATCCAGAAGAACAGGCCGTGACCCGTCTCGAAGAGCTCGGTGAACTTCGTGTCGTCGATTTCGGAGTGCTTGTGCTGGTTGAAGAACCACGGCTGCTGCATCATATTGACGATTTTGACCGCGACGTCAATGTCGTATTCCGTTCCGAAGGAGAAGGTGAACTGGTCCTGCTCGTCCTTGGTGCAGAGCAGGCCGCCGCCGCCGTGCCAGAACGAGGTCATGACGTCATTCTTCCCGAGGAAGCCGTAGTAGTCGTCGTAGGTGACGGTGCCGTCGCCGTTCAGATCGCGGTTGCACTGTTCGGACAGGGACGCGACGAGATCAAAGGTCCAGCGGCCTTCGCGGACGGCGGTGTAGAGGTCCTCGAGCCCGTTGTCCTCCGCGCCCGGCTTGGAGAACGCCACGGCAGCGGTCGCGTCCTTGTCGTTGACGTTGATCGAGGTCGCCACGGCGGGCAGGATGCCGTTCGTGGAGAGGGAATTCACGCAGTTGGAATCCCACCACGGCATGTCGAAATCGAGGTGCGGGACCTCCATGAGGTTCTGGAAGTAGTGCTTCTGGTACATGCCCGCCGCCTCATACAGACGGGGATACACGACGTCGTAGGTCGTGTCGCCGGAGGTCACGGCCTTGCTGATCGCGGGGTCGATGTCCGAGATGTGCATGCGCTCCTGCGCGATCTTGACGTTGTAGTTCGATTCAATGAGCGAGTTGCGGTTGTAGACGGCGTCGTTGATCGCCTCGCCCGTCAGGCCCTCCGCGTAGATGTCGCGGTACTGACGCACGGTCGAGGACCAGTCCGGGAGTTCCCAGACGAGGAAGTAGATCTCGTCTCCGCCGTAGTCGCCGGTTGCGGGGATGTTCGGCTTCAGGCGTTCCTCCGCTTCGGTTTCCGGAGTCTCGCCGTCCGCGGAGGGATCGGCGTCGACCGTACCGGGTTCCTGAACGGCATCGGCGTCGGTGTTGGTCCCCTTTTCGGAGCAGGCCGTGAGCGGAAGCATCGCGAGCACGAGGATCCACGCGCAGAGCTTCACCAGTGTTTTTTTCATGGAATTCACCTTCTTGTTTTATTTGTGGAATCCG
>CACZSA010000388.1 GCA_902783705.1 uncultured Ruminococcus sp. | reverse complement strand
GTTCCGGACTCTGCGGAGTCCGGGTCAGGGCGTTGCCCCGACACCCCACCACCTTTTGAAAAAGGTGGACGAAAACTTTTGAACTGTTTTGCGACAGGCCCTTTTTCATTTCCTGCGGTAAACCTTGCGCCCGTGCTTTTCGTACTTCGCGCCGATCCGGTCTGCCCAGCCCTCGCAAAAGAGGCGCGAATACGGAACCCGCTTCTCGCGCCGCATCCGCCGGAAGACGGGCAGCCCGGCCCACATCAGGGAGGGCAGGCTCACGAGCGCGAGGTAGAGCGGGCCGAGGAGGAGGGACTGGAACGTGTGCCCGTACTCGTGGAGGTGGATCCCTCCGCCCGCCGGGCAGAAGATGAACAGTCCGAGCGATATGCCGTCGTCCCGGTGCCACTCCGTGCAGATCGCGCCGCCGAAGAAGAAGCGCTCGCATCCCCGCATGCGGCAGATCAGGTACACGATGAACCCGGCGATCGTCTGCGGCAGTCCCCAGGTGCATTGCAGGAAGACGAAGAGGGCCTCCCGGAGCTTCTGCTTCATGCGGATCCCTCCGGCTCCTCAGATACCTGAGGCTCCTCAGATACCTGAGGCTCATCATGGGTATGAGGCTCCTCGTGGACCTGAGATTCCTCCGGTTCGGGCTGAACGGGCGGCGCGGGACGCTTCGGGGTGCGCGTGAGGACGAAGCGCATGGCGTCGGTGAAGGCGGCCTCGCGGTCCGTGTCCATGAAGATCTCGTGCCGTCCGCCGGGGTAGACCTTCGACGACGGCGCGAATCCCATGTCGGCGAGGAATTTCACCGCGTCCCCGGTCCGTTTCGCGCCGCCCGCCACGGGATCGTCCTCTCCCGCCATCACGAGGACCGGGATCGGGCCAGGCTTCTCCCACGACGACGGACGCCAGAAGTCCCGCACGAGGCGGAGCAGGTTGCGGTAGTCGCGGAGCGGATGCGGACGATTGCAGACGGGATCCGCCGCGAATTCATACCGCACGGCGAGATCGTTTGCCGTCCAGAGGAAGCGCCCGTCCGAGGCGGGCTCGGGATCAAAGCCCTTGTTGAAGCGATTGAAGGCTATGCGGTTGAGCAGGGGCAGGCACGCGCCGTCCCCCGTGAAGACGCTCTCGAGGGCGAACCACGCGAGGGCTGGTGAGACGAGGCGTTCCCGGTGCGGCAGTCCCGTGAGGATCAGCCCGGCGATCTCCGACGGATGCGCGGCGGTATAGAGCCCGGCGATGAGGGAGCCCATGCTGTGCCCGAAGAGGAAGCGGGGCAGGGGCGCCTCGTTCGGGGTCTCGGGGATGCCCGCCTGCCAGACCGCATCGATGTCGTCAAACAGGGTTTCATACGCATATCCGAAGTCCGCGAGGGGATCGGCGGATTTTGCCCCTGTCTGAGCCGGAGCGGTCGCGCCGTGTCCGCGCAGATCGTGGATGACGGCGGCGCCTCCGCAGGCCGCGATAAACTGCATGAAGGGGAACCAGCGCTCCTTCTTCTCGGAGAATCCATGCAGGATCTGTACGCCGAAGCGCGGCGGGTTCGCGGGCATCACGCGCGCGGCGGAAAGGACCCACCCGGGGGCGCGCTTGGCTTTGGGGTCGACCCGTTCAACTTCAAAAATTTCCGGTGTGTTCATATCGATTGCTCCGTTGCGCCGCCTCTCGGGGCGTTATTGTTTCTGTGCGTCATCCGCCGGACTCCCGAACCGCTCCCCGGTGTCGAAGGCGTTGTAGACCGTCTCGAACCAGTTGTCCGCCCGGGGGATCGGGCGCACGGGGACGAATTCGTTCTCCGCCGAGATATGCCCGTCCTTGATCCGGATCCTCGTCTCGAGCACCGAGGAGGCGTGCGCCGTGTCGAGCCCGTCCGCGCCTTCGATGAGGAACGATCCGCGCGATCTGCCGCCGTCGGCGATGTAGGCGTCGATTGCCGAGAGCATCGCCATGCGCGTGACGAGCGTATCGCGATGGATGAGCAGCTCCACGAGCGCCCGGAAATCCTTCGCCCGTTCTTCGTCCGTGAAGCGGTCGATCTGACGGGCCGTGTCGCGGAGCAGGTCCTTCACCTTCTCGGGCGAGCGGAGGAACGCGGCGCAGGCGTCGTGGCGCAGACCCTCGCGGCGGCGGGCTTCGAGGATTTCTGCCGTGTCCGCGCCGTCCGGAGAGAGCAGGGAGGCGATCTTCGCGGCGTCGATGAGCTGAGAAGCAAGCGCGTCTGACAGGGCGGGGGCCGGGCGTCCTTCCTGCGCGATCTTCTCCGCCGCGCGGGTTGAGCCGACCTGGGTCGAGTTGAGCGCGGAGCCGCCGGGCCGCCGGATGCCGAAGACGCCGCCGCACTCCCCGACCGGGTAAAGGCCGCAGAGCGTCGGGCTCTCGTACCAGGCGTCGCAGGTGAGTCCGCCGTTGAGGTGCTGCGCCGCGACGTGGATCTCGAGCGGTTCCCGTTCCAGATCGATCCCGTGGTCGAGGTAGAGCCGATACGCCTTTTCGTTCATCTGCCGCAGCCGCTTCACCGGGGTGTCCCCGAGGGCATGGCTTTTTTCGAGGTATTCGTATGCCTCCTCCCCGATCGTCGGGGCGGTGAGACCCTCGCGTTCGATCAGGGCGGGATTCGCGCGGAAATCGAGGAAGACCCGCCGACCGGATTGGATCTCGCGGAAAACGGCGATGTCGACCTCCGACGAACGGGAGCGCGCGCCGATCTTCGACGGGTCGAAGGGCCATTCGTACCCCTTGCAGAACTGCGCGCGGAGGCTGACAGGTCCGTCCCCGAGGGCATCCGGGAGGAATTCCCGCGCCTCGCCGTCCGTGCCCGTCGAAATATACCGGGGCAGGACCTGCTGATACGAGCCCGAGAGGTTCCAGCGGAACGCAACGGAGGCGATGCCGTACTGGCTTTCGGTGAGATTCGAGGCCGAAGCCCCGGCGAGAAGAGGCGCGCCGAGGGCGCAGGTCTGGCTCTCCGGATAGACGGAGGCCGCGTAGACCGAGGACGGACCGCCCGTCGCCCAGACAAGCGCGCCCGAGAGGATCGCGACAAGCCCCGCCGGATTGTCCGGGGTGATCTCATTTTCCGCGGCGCAGACGATCCCCGCCGCGCGTCCCTTTTCGGTGAGGACGGTCACGGCGCGGTATCCGTCGAGGATCGGGACCCCTTCGCGGCGGACGGCGGCCTCGAGCGCCTCGGTCATTTTCTTCGAGGTGAGGGGACCGCAGGAGGTCGCGCGGCTCTTCGGGTCGTGATCGGTGCGGTATCCGGTGTACTCGCCCCATCGGTCGGCGGGGAAGGGGACGCCGAGCGAGACGAGCCGGAAGAAGCCGCGGAGCGAGCCGAGGGATTCCGTGAGGGCGAGGTCACCGTGCATCGATCCGCAGGCGAAATAGTCCTCCGCCATCGCGCGGGCCGAATCGGGAAAATCCGCGCCCGTGGCCTGCTTGTAGTAGGTCTGCTTGTCGGACCCGGTGTTGCGCGAGGTGCCCATGTTCATCCCCTCGGTGACGAGGAGGACGGAGGCGCGCCCCATGGACCGGGCGAGGGAGAGGGCCGCGTTGAGTCCCGCCGCGCCGCTTCCCACGACGAGGGCCGGGACGGAGAGGATCCTGCCCGGAAAGCCGGCAATTCCGCCGCACGTTTTCATATCGAATCCCTTTCGCTTTCATTCTGCCTCTATCATAACACAAAATCGGCGCGGAATCAAGTCGTGCGCGGGAAAACGGGCAATTTGCGGGGGAAACATAAAGCGGGGACCGGTCGATCCCCGCTGAGACGTTTATTTCCGCCGCGCGGCGAGCTTCTCGTACTCCCTGCGGCATGCCCGCCGGACGGTTTCGCAGAACGCGGCGACTCCGGCGGCGACGGCGGCTCCGACGAACATCGGAAACAGGATCCCGGACATGGCGGACCTCCCTGCATTTCAAGTGGTTAGCCATAGCTAACCTCGCTGGTTTTATTATACCATCGAACGCCGCGCCTGTCAAGGGGATCGGAGAAAAAACAGATTTCGATTTTGCTTCGGTTTTTCGAACCTTTTTCGCGAAAAACCTGTACTTGCAGCGGGATTTGTGTTATAATAGAAAAAATCGCTGCGGGAGGAGAATCCGATGCGCACGCCGAAACACGTCCGGCATTTTGATTTCAGGAAAAAACCGCACCGACCCTCGTTCCTCATGGGCGTCGCCAAGGGCATCATCAGCTGGCCCGATCTCAAAAAGCGGGGAGCCGTGATCCGCCGCCATGACATGGAGGCGCTCGACGGGCATCCCTATCTGCTCTTCATCACGCACTCGTCGATGGTCGACTTCAACCTCATGCTGAAGGCCACCCATCCCGATCCCGTGAACAACGTCATGTCCCTCGAGGGCTTCAACACCTACACCGAACCGCTCATGCGCTCCCTCGGCGTGCTCGGCAAGCGGAAGTTCGTGACCGATATCAACCTGATCCGCAACATCCGCTACTGCCTCCATACCCTCGGGACGATCTTCGTGATCTTCCCGGAGACGCGGTACTCCCTCGACGGCTGCACGTCGTATCTGCCGGATTCGCTCGGGTCGCTCGTGAAGAGGATGAAGGTCCCCGCCGCCGTGCTCCGCATCCACGGGAATTTCGTGACGAATCCCCAGTGGAACAAGATCAACAAGAAGACCTTCGTCGAGGCGGATCTCTTCCCGGTCGTGCATGCGGAGGAGCTGCCCTCGCTGACGGACGCGGAGATCAACCGCCGCATCGCCGAGGCGTTCGAGTACGACGACTACCGCTGGCAGATGGAGAACCGGATCGTCGTCGACGACGCGGAGCTGACGCGCGGGCTGCACTGCCTCCTCTATAAATGCCCGCACTGCGGGACGGAATTTGAGACGGACTCCGCCGGACACGAGCTCTGGTGCAATGCCTGCGGCAAGCGGTGGCGGCAGGACGAATACGGCGCGCTCACGGCGGAGGACGGCGAGACGGAATTCGCCCACATCCCCGATTGGTCGAGATGGGAGCGGGAGTGCGTGCGGCGCGAGGTGCTCGACGGGACCTACCGCTTCGAGGACACTGTCCGCGTCGAGACCCTGCCCGGGAGCCTCCGGTTCTACAAGCAGGGCGAGGGGCGTTTCGTGCAGACGCCGGAGGGCATCCGGATCGAGTGCACGGCCTACGGCGAGCCGAAGGTGATCGAGAAGCCCGCGCTCGCGCAGTACAGCGTCCACATCGAGTACGACTATCTCGGACGGGGCGACTGCGTGGACGTGTCCGAGGCCGACGACAGCTACTGGTGCTATCTCTCGAAGCGGGATCAGGTGACGAAGATCAGCTTCGCGACGGAAGAAATCTACAAGGCCGCCCGCGCAAAGGCCGACGCAAAGGCAAAGCTGCGCCGGGCGGCGGATCAGAGCAAGGAGGCAGAGGCATGACGGAGGACGTGATCCTCTCCGTCCGGGACGCGACGGTCGGATGGGGGGACGTGCGGCTGTGTTCCGGCATTTCGTTCGATCTGCACGCGGGGGAATATCTCTCGGTCGTCGGCCCGGTCGGATGCGGGAAGAGCGCGCTCATCGCCGCGATCCTCGGGGTCGAGGACGTGAAGGCCGGGGAGATCCGGTACGAGGGCGGCCTGACCCGCGCGGACATCGGATGCCTGCCGCAGGAGAACGATCTGCGCGGCGCGTCGGCGGTGCGGGACATCGTACTCGCCGGATGCGTCGGACACACGCGGCACCTGTGGATCGGGAAAGAGGAAAAGACCCGCGCCGCGGAGGCGATGGAGCGGATGGGACTCACCTCCCTCGCGAAGCGGCGATTCGGCGATCTTTCGGGCGGTCAGCGGCAGAAGGTCCTGCTTGCCCGCGCGCTCTGCGGGGCAAAACGGCTGCTCCTGCTCGACGAGCCGATGAAGGGCCTCGACGCCCGCGCGAAGGACGAGCTCTTCGACGAGATCGCGCGGATCCGGGACGAGGGAAGCGTCGCCATTGTGATCGTGGACCGCGACGCCGTGGACGGAACGGTGCTCCACCTGTCGGATACAATGCGCTTCTGCGGCCCCGTCGAGGAGTACATCGACTCCGGCCCCGGACGTCTCTATTTTGCCGGAAGAACGATATAATCAAAACGGTCGTGAAGCTGTACCAACCTGCAGCCGCACGACCGTTCGCACGTATTCTATATTATTTTATTGAAGGATCGCCGCCACGTCCGCGCGTCTCGCGAAGAGCGTGCACCCGCCCTCATGTTCGCCCTCGAGGAGTCCGCCGTCCCGGAGCTTCGCGAAGAGCGGGGAGGAGAGCGCGTCGGCGAGCGGGCGGTCCTTGACGCTCACGTCCGAATAGGGCGAGAACGGACAGGGCTCCGCGCCGCCGTGCGAATTGATGTGGAAGAAGCCGCGCCCCGCCGCGAGACAGCCGTCCGACGCCTTCTCGTCTCCCGGGAACTGCAGAAAGATCGCCTCGTCGAGCTGCCCGCGCAGATCCTCGACCGCCCGGGTCAGCGTCTCCCGCTCCTCGTCCCCCGGCGCCAGCGCGAGGGTCTCGTCCGTCACGGGGACGTATTCGACGAAGAATACCGCCCGACATCCGCGCTCCGTCAGGCGGGCGATGAACGTGGGATCGGTGACCGCGGCGAGGTTTTCCGTCGTGACCGTGACCGACGCGCCGAAGAGGAGGTTCCGGCGGCGAAATTCGTCCATCGCCGCGTCGATCCGATCGTAGACGCCCGCGCCGCGCCGACGGTCCGTCTCCTCCTCACCGCCCTCGAGGCTGATGACCGGGACGAGGTTGCGGCATTTTTCAAAGAGATCGAAGTACTTCTCGTCGAGGTAGGTGCCGTTTGTGAAGATCGGGAAGAGGATGCCGCGCCGCTCACCTGCCGCCTCGATCACCGAACGGCGCAGAAGCGGCTCCCCGCCCGCAAGAAGAATGAACGAGATCCCGAGGTCGCGCGCCTCGTCGAAGATGCGTCCCCAGTCGGCGGCGGTGAGCTGACGGACGGGTACTGTGTCTTCCGTGGCGTGGTTCGAGCGCGAATAGCAGCCCTCGCAATGGAGATTGCAGGCGGACGTGATGCTCGCGATGAGAAAGGTCGGGACGTGCATCCCCTCGGCTTCGCGGCGTCGGCGGGTGCGGGCGGCTGCGGCGGACGAGGCGGCAAACGATGCCATGAACGCGGCCTCCTTCGGCGAGCGAAGCGTTGCCCGCACGGCGTCCGCGACGATCTTCTCCGCGCCCGCGGTGATGTACTCCTGAATATCGAATGCTTTCATGTGCGCTCCGTGAGTGGCGAATCTGGATTTGAATAAAATATTATAGCATGCAACCAAAGATTTGTCAAGGGCTTCAGGGAAGATCGTGTGGAAAAGATCGGAGACGCACGGACTGTGGCATGAATCGCGGGAAACGTCAGAAAAAGATCAAGAAATTTCAAAAAAAGGGGTTGACAAGGAGAGGAGAAAGTGATAGAATAGCGGAGCTGTCCGGGAGAGCGGGTGTAAGCCCGAGCGAACGGGAAAGCGAACCACGATCTCCGCAAAAAACTTTGAAAAAAGTTTGAGAAACCCCTTGACAAAGGGATGGAGATGTGGTAGAATAAACAAGCTGTCACGGAGCGGGAGCTCCACAGACAGCGAATCGCTCATT
>CACZSA010000387.1 GCA_902783705.1 uncultured Ruminococcus sp. | reverse complement strand
GTCGATGCCCTCGGCGATGACGGAGGACGGGATCGGCTCGTAGCGGTCGGACATGAAGGGCATGTACATCCGGTAGGCGTTGAGGCTCGCTTCGATCAGGGACTCGTCACCCGTGTAGGCAAAATAGGGACCCGCGTATTCCACCTGATCGTTGCACCACGTCGCGGCGTAGTAGGAATACCCGCCCGGGGAATGGATCAGGCCGTATTTCGTGTCGAATACGGATTCGCCCGCGCGCAGCTTCGCAAAGTGGAACATCAGATCGAGCGCGCGGTGTCCGGTGTCGAGGCGCAGCGGCGCGGTCAGACGGTCGATGTTCTCATAGCGTCTGCGCAGTTCAGCCTTCGGATCGTCGAATTCCGCTTCCTCATTCGCGAGGCGTCCGGTGACGGCGATCCAGGCTTCGAAGGATGCGCCGGGGGCGAGCGTGCCGAGATGGTCGCCGAGGTCCGTGCGGATCTCGCAGATATTGATCCCCATCGGGCCCATCGTCTGGTCGACCTCGCCGCCCAGCGTCGTTGCCGCCAGCTCGACGGGTTCCGCCCCCGCGTTCGTCACGGTCCAGAGCTCGTACGCCGCGCGGTATTCGACCGACGGGAAGCAGACGCGGCGGATCCGGAGCGCGCCGTCCTTCGATTCGGTGAAGAGCTCGACCGTGCCGTTCAGCTTGACCCGGGTGAGGACCTCTTCCACCGGCGTGCCGGGATCTTTCATGGAGATGAGACGGGGCCATTTCTCCGATGGGATGTCCATCTGATAGGTCGCGTGGGTGTTGTTCGGGCGGAGGCGGAGCGTCGGGAAGACGGGATGGTGCCCGAGGACGAAGCCGTCCTCCTCCATGCCGTATCTCACGACGAAGGCGCATCCGTAACCCGCCATCTCGAGGTCGTCCGTGTGCCGCTCGCCCGGCTTCACCTCCCAGACGACCGCGTTTTCGGTTTCATGAATTTTCCAGCGCATCATGATGGGTCCTTTCTGTATACAGATACCGACTTCTTCCTTCTTGCCTGTTCCTTTAATTGATCGTATAGATCATCCCGGAATCGGCGTCGTCGCGCGTCAGCTGATCGATCGGCGTTTCGGGGACGAACACGGGCTCCTCCACCTTGTCGTGCGGGAGTCCGGCCTTGTCGAAGAGCCGTCCGATCGCCGCCATGTATCCGTCATAATCCTTGAGGAAGGACATGCCGTGGTCCGCCTCCTCGCTCGTGAAGAACTCGGCGAAGGGGAGCACATGCCCGTCCTCGTCCTCGAGGGCCTTCATGTTCTCCTCGCTCATGGAATATGGCACGAATCCGTCCGCGCGTCCGTGGGCGATCAGGATCGGGATCGGCTTCGGATAGCGGCTCTTGTCGGAGAGGCACCGGAGCGCGTCGGTCGCGGACACCTTGTCGAGGTCGTACTTCGCGAGCCACTTCGTCCAGAGCCGTCCGCCATAGTAGACCGGGAAGGTCGGCAGGTGGAGCCACTGCTTCATCACCTTGCGGCAGATCGCGCCGGGCGTCGTGTAGCCGCAGTCCGCGATGATTGCTTTGACGTTGTCCGGATAGCCTATGCCGCACGCCATCATGACGGTGCCGGAGCCCATCGAGACGCCGTCCACCACGACCGGGAGGCCGGGCCAGCGGTTCCGGATATAGTTCGCCCAGTCGACGACGTCGTAGCGCTCATACGAGCCGAAGCAGATATTGCCGCCTTCGCTCTTCCCGTGTCCGCGCTGGTCGATCATGAAGAGGGAATACCCCATGTCGTAGACCGGTTTGACCGCGCCGCTGAAATCCCCGAGGGAGGAGGAGCGGTAGCCGTGCACCATGAGGAACATGCCGCGGGCTTCGGGATGCTCGTACACGCGGGCCGAGAGCTTCAGCCCGTCGCGCGAGGTGATCGTGACGAATTCGGCGAGCCTCCCCTTCACGAGCGCCTCGCCCTCCTTCATCCGCGCGAATTCCTCGTCGGTCTCCGTGTCGCGCTTGCCCATGGGGAGGTCCCAGCATTTGTTCTGACGTTCGTCGTCGCGCTTGATGGCGAATTTATAGAGGAAATAGCCGCCGACAAAATAAAGCAGGAAGCAGAGAACAGCGGCGGCGCCGATGACCCAGGCGGCAATCAACAGGGCAGTTTGCATGGTTCAGTCTCCTTTGATCATGTTGAGAAATTCGTCTTCGCCGATCACCGGGACGCCGAGCTCGTTCGCTTTCGTGAGCTTCGATCCGGCGTCTGATCCGGCGAGGACGTAGGTGGTCTTTTTCGATACGCTGCCCGAGGCCTTGCCGCCGTTCTGCTTGATGAGAGCGGTGGCCTCCCCGCGCGTCATGGTGGGCAGGGTCCCCGTGAGCACGAAGGTCATCCCGGCGAGCTTTTCCGATGCGGGCGCGGAAGCCTCCTCCGCGGCGGGCAGCGCGGTCACGACGCCGGATGCGCGGAGCTTGTCCACGAGGCGGCGCGTTTCGGGCAGGGCAAAGAATTCGACAAGCGTCTGCGCTGTGATCCCGCCGATATCCTCGATGTCCGCGAGCGCTTCGGCATCCGCGTCAAAGAGCGCGTCGACGGAGCGGAACCGTCCGATCACCGCCTCCGACGCCGCCTCGCCGACGTGTCGGACGCCGAGCGCGTAGAGGAGACGGGCAGGACCCGCGGTCTTCGAGCGTTCCAGCGCGGTGAGCAGATTGTCCGCCGATTTGTCCCCCATCCGGGGCAGCGCGGCGACGTCCTCCTTTTTCAGCGCGTAGAGGTCCCCGGCGTCGCCGATCAGGCCCTCGTCGATGAGGAGCTTCACGAGCGCGGGGCCGAGCCCGTCGATGTTCATGGCGCCGCGGCTCGCGAAATGCGTGATCCCGCGTTCCAGCTGCGCCGGGCAGGCCGGATTCTGGCACCGGAGCGCGCCGCTGTCCCCCTCCTCGGAGTCCCAGAACAGCCGCTCGCCGCAGGACGGACAGACCTCGGGGAAGGCGTAGGGGATCTCGTCCCCCGTGCGCGCCTCCCGGACCGAGCCGATGATCTCGGGGATGATGTCGCCCGCCTTCTG
>CACZSA010000386.1 GCA_902783705.1 uncultured Ruminococcus sp. | reverse complement strand
TCTCCTCATGACCGGGGAATTTCCGGGCGGCTATTCGACCGTCACGCCGAAATTCGCGCTCATGGACTTCTCGAAGGAGTCCGCAAGACCCTCGCGGGGACGCTTTTTCCGGCAGGCAAAGAAACGCAAATCTGCCTCCGAGGCGATCCTCTCCTACGCCGATCTGAATGCCGGAGATATCGTCGTGCACGACGCATACGGCATCGGTCAGTACGTCGGGATGGAGAGCCTCACGATCGACGGCAGCACGCGCGACTACGTCCGGATCAACTACGCTGGAACCGACAGCCTCTTTCTCCCCGTCGATCAGCTTGATCATGTGTCGAAGTACATCGGCGCGGGGAGCGATACGGGCGCGGTCAAGCTCTCGAGGATGGGCGGCGCGGACTGGACCCGGGCGAAGACCCGCGCGAAGAGTGCCACCCGCGAAATGGCGAAGGAGCTGATCGAGCTCTACGCGCGGCGCAAGCGCACGAAGGGCATCGCGTTCGACCCGGACGACGAGCTCTGCCGCGAATTCGCCGCCTCCTTCGAATACGAGGAGACAGACGGACAGCTCGCCGCGATCGCCGATATCCGCCGCGACATGGAGCAGCCCTATCCGATGGACCGCCTTCTCTGCGGCGACGTCGGCTACGGCAAGACCGAAGTCGCCCTGCGCGCGGCGTTCAAGGCCGTCATGAGCGGCAAGCAGGTCGCGGTCCTCGTGCCGACGACGATCCTCGCCTATCAGCATTACCAGACCTTCCTCGCGCGGATGCGGTCCTTCCCCGTCCACGTCGACATGGTCTCCCGCTTCCGCAAGCCGTCGGAGCAGGCCGCGTCGATCCGCAAAGTCGCCCGCGGGGACACGGACATCATCATCGGGACGCACCGCCTCATCTCAAAGGATGTGCAGTTCCATGACCTCGGCCTCATCATTATCGACGAGGAACAGCGCTTCGGCGTCGCGCAGAAGGAAAAGCTCAAGCAGCTCTCCGTCGGCGCGGACGTCCTCACGCTCACGGCGACCCCGATCCCCCGCACGCTCAACATGGCGATGGGCGGGATCGTCGACATGAGCGTGCTCGAGGAGGCGCCTGGGCTCCGCTCGCCCGTGCAGACCTATGTCATGGAATACGACGAGGCCCTGATCTTCGAGGCGATCCGACGGGAACTGCGGCGCGGCGGGCAGGTGTTCTACCTCTACAACAAGGTCGAGGGGATCTACCGGGTCGCGGACCGCATCGCAGCCGCCATCCCGGACGCGCGGATCGCCGTGGCGCACGGGAAGATGGAGCGCGACGACATCGAGGAGGTCTGGGACGCCCTGATCCGCGGCGACGTCGACATCCTCGTCTGCACCACGATCATCGAGACGGGCGTCGACATCCCGAACGCAAACACGCTCATCATCGAGAACGCCGAGAACTACGGCCTCTCCCAGCTGCATCAGATCCGGGGACGCGTCGGACGCTCGAACACCCGGGCCTTCGCGTATTTCACCTACCGCCGGGGCAAGATGCTCACGGAGGTGGCGGAGAAGCGGCTCGCGGCGATCCGGGAGTACGCGGAGTTCGGCGCGGGATTCCGCATCGCGCTGCGCGACCTCGAGATACGCGGGGCGGGCAACCTCCTCGGCGCGGAGCAGCACGGACACCTCGACGCCGTGGGATACGACCTCTACATGAAGCTGCTCGAGGAGGCCGTGATTGAGGAACAGGGCGGCGAGGTGAAGAAGCCGCGCCCGGACTGTGCGGTCGACGTGCGGTGCGACGCCTACCTCTCGAAGTCCTACATCGCCTCCGCGCCGCAGCGCATGGACATGTACAAGCGCATCGCGCGGGTGGAGAACGAGGCGGACTACGACGACATCCTCGACGAGCTCTGCGACCGCTACGGGGAGCCGAACGCCGCCGCCGTCAACCTCTGCCGGATCGCACGGATCCGCGCGCTCGGACGGGACGCGGGCTTCTCGAAGATCGAGGAGCGGGACGGCTCGGTGCGGCTCTACACGAGTGAGATCAACCCGTCCGCCGTGCAGAGGCTCGCGCTCACCTATCCCTCCCTCGGCGTCAAGGTCTCCCTCTCGCAGAACCCCTTTATCACACTCAAAACCAAGCAGAACGAACGAAACACGGAATTTCTCATCGAACTTCTCACGAAATATACATCCTTTCTCACAGCGTGAAACAACAGGTTCATTTTTCCGTGTATAATAGAAGCCAAAGAATCCGACAGAAAAGAGACGCAACGTGAAAACAAGAGTCATCCTCCGGCGCACCTTCTCCCTCCTCCTCATCCTCGCCCTCTCCTTCGCCCTCCTCTCCTGCGGCGGCGGACGCGCGGTGATGGAATACGACGGCTGCGCGATCAGCGAGAGCGAATTCCAGTACTACCTCGCGACCTACAAATCGCGCTTTGCCCAGACCTACACCGATTTCCGCGACAACGAGGCGTTCTACCGCCAGCCGATCGGGGACGTGACCGCCGAGGAATTCCTCTTCGACGCCGTCGTGCACAACGTGAGCTATTCCCTCCTCTGCGACGGGCTCTTCCGAGCGTACGGGCTCTCCCTGCCCCATGCGGTCGTCGACGAGGTGGACGGCTATCTCGACTCCTTCCTCGAGGACTATGCGGGCGGGAGCAAAAACGCGCTCAATCAGGCCCTCGCGAACTACGGGATCAACATGAAGATGCTGCGGGAGATCTACCTCCGCGACGAACGGTCCACCGCCGTCTACAACTACCTCTACGGCTCGAACGGCACGATCGGCCTCAATGACGCGGACCGGACGGCTTATCTCGAAGAGAATTACGCGCGCATCCGGCACATCTACGTGAACAACAAGACGACCTACGCGACGGATGAGAACGGTCAGCCGATCATCGGCTCCGACGGCTATCAGCAGCAGATCCCGCTCACGGGAGCCGATCTCGACGCGAAGAACGCCCTCGTCACGGCGATCGACGAAGCCCTCGCGGACGGCGGCGATTTCGAAGAGATCTACAAGGTCTCCTCGGAGGATCAGTATTACCCGCACGGCTACTACATCACCCGCGATATGGACTTCATCGAGGGCGTCGTCACCTCGGCCTTCGAGCTCGCGATCGGTGAATGGGTGAAGGTCGAATCGGACTACGGCGTGCACTATGTCATGCGCCTCCCGCTCGAGGAGAAGCCTTGGGAAGAGGAGGACTGCGCGGACTTCTTCGAGAACTACGACGAGACGGTCACTGCGGAGCTCTTCACCTCGATGCTCGAGGAAAAGCTCGGCGAGATCACCTATCACGACGACGTCCTCGCGGAGTACTCCGTCGAAGCCGCCCCGATCAATTCCCGCTTCTGAACCGAAACGCAAAACAGCCCCGAAGCATGTGCTGCCTCAGGGCTTGTTTTTTTGTCTTTCAGGATTCGAGGAACGCGAATACGCGGGCGTTGAAGTCCCCTGCCTCCTCGTATGCCGCGT
>CACZSA010000385.1 GCA_902783705.1 uncultured Ruminococcus sp. | reverse complement strand
GAAATCAGGTAGCTCTTTGCTCGTTATTCACCAGGGGATCGGAGATGTTGTCAAAACGTTGTCAAAACGCCGTGGACATCTTCAAATTCCAATACTGACAAGGGTTCCCGCGGATCCGCGAATCACTCGAACTCAATTGTCCCAATCGGTTTCGGCGTCATGTCATACAAAACTCTGCACACGCCGGGGACTTCGGCGAGGATGCGGGCGGTGATCTTCCCGAGGATCGCCCAGTCGATTTCGGGGACCGTCGCGCTCATCGCGTCGACCGTGTTGACCGCGCGGATGATCACGGGCCAGTCATAGCGGCGCTTTCCGTTCTCCACGCCCGTCGCTCTCATATCCGGGACCACGGCGAAATACTGCCAGATCGGCTTGCAGGTGCCGGCGGCAAACGCGGCTTCGAGCTCTTCGCGTACGACGGCATCCGCTTCTCTCAGCGCGGCAAGACGGTCGCGGGTGATGGCGCCGAGGCAGCGCACGCCGAGTCCGGGACCCGGGAACGGCTGACGGTAGACCATGTTGTCCGGCAGGCCGAGGGCTTTGCCGACGACGCGGACTTCGTCCTTGAACAGGAGCTTCACGGGCTCGACCAGTTCAAAATCGTACTTCTCCGGCAGGCCGCCGACGTTGTGGTGCGCCTTGACGCCGTCCTTCGATTCGAGGATGTCCGGGTAGATCGTGCCCTGACCGAGGAAGCGGATCCCTTCGAGCTTCGCCGCTTCTTCCGCAAAGACGTCGATGAATTCCGCACCGATGATCTTGCGCTTCGTTTCGGGATCGGAGACGCCCGCCAGCTTATCGAGGAAGCGGTCGGTCGCGTCGATGTACACGAGGTTCGCGCCGAGCTGATTCCGGAAGACCTCGATGACCTGCTCGCTCTCGCCCTTGCGCATGAGACCGTGGTTGACGTGGACGCAGGTGAGCTGTTTCCCCACCGCCTTGATGAGGAGCGCCGCGACGACGGAAGAATCGACGCCGCCGGAGAGCGCGAGGAGAACCTTCTGATCGCCGATCTGTTCGCGCAGTTCGGTGATTTGTTCGCGGATGAACGCCTCCGCGAGTTCGGGCGTGGTGATGCGCTGCATGGATTCGGGACGGATATTGCCGGTCATGAGATACCTCCGAAATGTTGGATTTGCATTATTATAGCACATCCCCCCACGACCGCGCAAGCGTTATTTTCACAAAAAATGCGCTCTTCCCCGCTTTTTTTCATGTGCGCTCTTTCCCGCTCCCCGCGCGGTCCAGCTCACGGAGCACGCGGATGATGACAATGGCCGACGCGGCAGCGGTGAGGACGTCCGAGGCGGGCATCGAATAGAGCACGCCGTCGAGCCCGAAGAAGAGCGGAAGCAGGAGCGCGAAGCCCACGCCGAAAACGATCTCGCGGATCATCGAGAGGGCCGTGGACGCCGCCGCCTTCCCCATCGCCTGCAGGAAGATGAACGCTGTCTTGTTGACGCAGGCCAGCACCACCATCGAGAGGTAGACGCGGAAGGACTTCAGGGCGAATTCGGTGTAGTACGCGCTCTCGTTTGCCGCGCCGAAGATGCGGATGAGCGCGCCCGGGAAGAATTCGACGATCACAAGCGCGATGAGTCCCACCGCCGACTCGGAGAGCAGGAGCCGCAAAAACAGCGATTTCACGCGGTCCTGCCGCGCGGCGCCCATGTTGAAGCCGATGACCGGGATGCACCCCGCCGCCATGCCGACGACGATCGAGATCACGATCTGGAAAAATTTCATGACGATCCCGACGACCGCCATGGGGATCTGCGCGTACGCCTCCTCGCCGAAGACCGGATCGAGGGCGGAGTACTTCGCAATCATGTTGTTGATCGCCGCCATCGCCGCGACGAGGGAGATCTGCGAAAGAAAGCTGCACAGCCCGAGCACGAG
The DNA here is from genome assembly GCA_902783705.1 of uncultured Ruminococcus sp. Taxonomy (GTDB): domain Bacteria; phylum Bacillota; class Clostridia; order Oscillospirales; family CAG-272; genus UMGS1696. The sequence goes on along the minus strand of CACZSA010000385.1, from coordinate 8,942 downwards.
CATCCGTCCGATCACGGGAAAATCGGGTCTGAAATCGGCGGCGGAGAGCTTCACGCTTTTAAGATGGAAGAGATACCACACGGCGAGGGCGGCGGTGAGGACCTGTCCGAGAACCGTGGCGACCGCGGCTCCCATCATGCCCCAGCGGAAGACAAAGATGAAGAGCGGGTCGAGGACGATATTGGCAGCCGCGCCCGCGAGCGTCGACGCCATGGCGAATCGGGGAGACCCGTCCGCGCGGATCACGGGGTTCATCGCCTGCCCGAACATATAGAACGGGATGCCGAGCGAGATCCAGAAGAAATACGTCTGCGCGTGCCGGAAGGTCTCCGCGTTGACCCGGCCCCCGAAGAGGGTGACGAGCGGATCCCGGAAGACGAGGTACAGCGCGCCGAGGAGGACGCCCGAGAAGAGCGCGAGCGCGACGGAATTGCCGACGGAGAGGCCCGCTTCCGCCGGTTTCCCGCTTCCGAGTCGGATGCTCACATACGCGCAGCAGCCGTCCCCGATCATCACGGCGATGGCGAGGGCGACGACGGTCAGGGGAAAGACGACGGTGTTCGCCGCGTTTCCGTAGGAGCCGAGGTAGGAGGCGTTGGCAATGAAGATCTGGTCGACGATGTTGTACAGCGCGCCGACGAGGAGGGAGATGACGCAGGGTACGCAGTAGCGGCGCATCAGGGTCCCGAGGGAGGCCGACGCGAGGTCGTTCTGTCGGACGGTTTCGTTCTGATTCATGATAAAGTCCTTTCTCACAAAAAAAGAATGCGCAAATCCGAAGTCCGGACTTACGCATTTCTGCTGCTCAACTGCACGTTATTATACCACGGACGCCCTCCTCTGTCAAGCGTGGATTTTCCCGAAATCGCAGGGCCGGCGGGCGGCTGTGCGTGAGAAAAATGACGGGAGCTTCAATGATTATAGATCAGAACGACCGCCGCCATGAAGCCGAAGAACACCTCCACCGCAAGGCCCAGAACGTTCGTGACGGTGATCGCGTGCTTCCCGAAAATGCGATGCAGGATCGCCCACAGCAGAACGCCGAGCGCGCATCCCGCCGTGTTCATCAAAACGTCGGTTATGTCCGTGGCGCCGAGCGCGAAGACAAACTGCAATGCCTCAAAGAGCACGCTGACGGCGCATCCGGCCCCGATTTGGGCAAGCGCGGAACCTTTCGGGAACAGAGCCGCGATATACACGCCGAGCGGGACGAAGACGAGCGCGTTCTCCGCCATCTCCCGTGCGGTCTGGCGGAATTCGATGTCGCGCGCGGCGAAGGGGATCCACTCGACAGAGCGTCCGTGCGGGAGCGGATGTCCCGGATAGCTGAACTTGAAGAGGATCGCCCACACGAGCCATGCAAAATAAATTCCGAACACGATCCAGGATAGAATTTTCTGGCGTTTTGTCATATCATCCTCCGAGGGATTTCTACTCTGCACGCTCATTGTACCATATTTTCCCTATCGTGTCAAATTAAGATTGGATGAGAATCCGCAGAGATTTCGCGGATTTTCGGAATAAAATGAAAATTCTTTCGAAGATTCGGCCTCTCCCTTGCATTCCCGGGGAAAATCATGTATAATGTAGGGTAGATTTCAACTATCTCAGAAAAAGGTGACAAAGCATGGCAGACAACAACAATAACAAGGCGCCCCGCGGCCGGCAGCAGAATATCACCGGTCAGGGGAAGGACGTCTACAAGCGCGGCGACGGTCTCGGAACCGGACCCGTCGGCAATTCGTCCGGCTATCAGGGCAGACCCGGTACCTCCGGCACACCGCGTCCGGCGCAGACCGGGACACGCGCGGGCGGCAGCCGGGGCGGACTGATCGGCATCATCGCCGTGGTGGTCCTGCTCATCTTCGGCGGCAGCAAGCTCTTCGGCGGCGGAGGTTCGTCCGAGAAGCCCTCGATGACCTCCTCTCTCCTCTCGCAGATGATCGCATCCCAGTCGTCCTCCTCCGGCGTGAGCGCCTCCTCTTTCGGATCGCTCTCCTCCCTCATGGGCACGATGCCGTCCGCGAACTTCTCCGGAACCTCCACCTCCTCCGGCTGGTCGCAGTCCTCGAATACGGGACGGCTCGACACCTCCGTCGCGTCCGGCTCCCGCGCGAAGTACACGACGATCAAGGGCAATAATCAGGACACCGTCACCCTCATGATCTACATGTGTGGCACGGACCTTGAATCGAAGAACGGCATGGCGACCTCCGACCTTTTGGAAATGACCAAGGCGAACCTCTCCGACAAGGTCAACATCCTCGTCTACACGGGCGGATGCAAGCAGTGGAAGAATCAGGTCATCTCCGCGCAGACCAACCAGATCTACAAGGTTGAAAAAGGCGGTCTCCAGTGCCTCGTCAACAGCGACGGCGCAAAGGTCATGACCGAGCCGCAGACCCTTTCCGCTTTCATCAAGTGGTGCGCGCAGAACTATCCGGCGAACCGCAACGAGCTGATCTTCTGGGACCACGGCGGAGGATCGATCTCCGGCTATGGTTACGACGAGAAGAACTCCCGCTCCGGCTCCATGAACCTCACCGGGATCAACTGGGCGCTGCATGACGCCGCCGTGAAGTTCGACTTCATCGGCTTCGACGCCTGCCTCATGGCAACCGCCGAGACCGCGCTCATGCTCTCCGACTACGCCGACTACCTGATCGCGTCCGAGGAGACCGAGCCCGGCACCGGCTGGTACTACACCAACTGGCTCACCAACCTCTCTGCCGATCCCTCGATGCCGACGACGACCCTCGGCAAGCTGATCGTCGACGACTTCGTGGACGTCAGCGCGCAGACCTGCGCCGGTCAGAAGACCACCCTGTCCCTCATCGACCTTGCAGAGCTTGAGAACACCCTGCCCTCCGAGCTGAAGGACTTCGCGCAGAGCACCCTCTCCCTCATCCAGAACAAGGATTACCAGACCGTTTCCGACGCCAGAAGCGGCGCGCGCGAATTCGCGACCTCCTCGAAGATCGACCAGGTCGACCTCGTGCACCTCGCCCTCAACCTCGGCACGACCGAGGCGAAGGACATGGCAGACGCCATCCTCGGCGCGGTCAAGTACAACCGCACGTCCTCCAACATGACGAACGCCTACGGTCTTTCGATCTACTTCCCGTACCGCAAGACCTCCACGGTCTCGAACGCGGCGAAGATCAACGACGCCATCGAATTTGACTCCGACTACACCCGCTGCATCCAGGCGTTCGCGTCCATGCAGGTGGGCGGTCAGGCGGTCTCCCAGGGCACGGGCTCCGCGCTTCCCTCCCTGCTCGGCTCCCTCGGCGGCGCGGCGACCTCCTCTTCCTCCACGGCCTCCGGCATGTCCTCCGATATGATCTCCTCGATCCTCGGCTCCCTGCTCGGCGGCTCGATTCCGTCCTCCGGCGGTCTCTCCTCCTCCGGCATGACCTCCGCGATGCTCGAGGGCTTCTTCGGACGCTCGATCGACATGGACGCGCAGGCCGCATACCTCGAGGACAACCGCTTTGACGCAAACCTCGTATGGGTGAACGGCTCGGACGGCTATCCGGAAATGCAGCTCGACGACAAGCAGTGGTCCCTCGTGCAGGATCTCGAGCTGAACGTCTGGTATGACGACGGCGAGGGCTTCATCGACCTCGGCCTCGACAACGTCTACGGCTTCAAGGACAACGGCGCGCTGGCGGGCGTTTACAGCGGCGCATGGCCAGCGATCAACGGTCAGCCCGTCGCCTACTACTACGTCGACACGGTGGACGACGGTCAGGATTACACGATCACGGGCCGCATTCCGGTCCTGCTCAACGGCGACCGCGCGGAGATCATCATGAACTTCACGGACGAGAACCCGAACGGCGAGGTCGCGGGCGTGCGCTGGATCTATCCCGATCTCCCGGATGACGCGCAGGTCGCGGCGAAGGGCCTCTCCGACGAGGTGACCCTCACGGACGGCTCGACCACGCTGACGATCGACTTCGTCTGCGACTATTACACCTACGCGGGCGCGTATCAGGACAGCTACAAGCTCGGCGATCCCATCGTGCTCAAAGGCACCGAGAGCACCGACGAGGATGGTGAAACCGTGACGGTCTTTGATCTCGGCGACGCCCTGACCTTCAGCGACGTCTATATCAACGCGGATTACGCAAACGCCACCTACCGCTTCACCGATATCTACGGTCAGCAGTACTGGACGCCCGTGATTCCGTAAATCAGCCCCGAAACAAACGGCAAGCCCCCCACCGGTTTTCCCGGCGAGGGGCTTTTTCATACTGTATTCGTTTTACATCCCCGGCAGGAACCCCCGCGGATCACGGGCCGCGCCGCCTGATCGGACCTCGAAGTGCAGGCTGTTCGCGTATGTCGATCCCGAGAGGCCGACCGTTCCGATAGGCTCGCCCGTCTTCACGCTGTCGCCGACCTCGACGAACCGCTCGCCGAGATGCGCATAGAGCGTCGTAAGATCACCGCCATGGGAGAGGATGACGTAGTTCCCGTAGGCGGAGTGATACCCGCTCACGATCACCTCCCCGCCAGTGTACGCGAGGACGTCCGCGCCTTCCTTCGACGCAGCAAAGTCCATGCCGAAGTGAAATTCCGTCGTTCCGTACCGATCCCGCCATCCGTATTCCGAGAGGATCGTCCATGCGGCGTCCTCCGGGAGGGGGAACGAGACGTCCCGGTCCGCAAGATCGATCGGTTCGTCCGTTCCCTGTCCGGCGATCGCGGAGTCGACAAGGGCGTTGAATTCCCCGGAGGGATCGGAGAAGAACTCCGTCGTGCGCCCGCCGCTCTGCGCCTCCACCACGGGGAGCGCGTCGTACAGTTCCCCTGTATAGAGGACACAGTCAAGCGCGATCTTCACGCGGAAGGCCGGGAGATTGTCGCGAGGATCGCATCCGGTCCTGCCGATGACGACGCCCCTCGCGACGGGATCCCCGATCTTCACATACCGTTCGGAGAGGTACTGATAGACGGAGCAGGTACCGTCGGCATGCCGGATCAGAATCTGCCCGCCCACGTCGTCCTCGTCCGCGCTCCTCTCCACAACGCCGTCGCGGACCGCGAGCACGGGCGTGCCGGCCTCGACACCGATCACGGCGATATGATCACGTACTTTCCCTTCCTCTCCCACGACGCCGGACACATAGCGCATGCGCCATTCCACTCCGGCGGGCAGCGGGAAGACCATCCTCTCCCGCACATAGGCGAGATCGGCGGCGATGGCGTCGGGATCGCGCGTGTCGATCGGCAACCCGAAGTTATCGACGATCCATCCGGCGGAAGGATTATTCCACACCCCCGCCCCCACCGAAGCGCCGGCGGAGTCTGTGACCGACGGATCGGCGGGACGGGGGGAAGTGGCGTCTTCATGCGCGGCGAGCCGTTCCTTCAGCGCGCTGAGGGCCGCATTCGCCTCCGCGGCTCTCCGGTTCACTTCGCTGAGCTCTGCGTTCACCGCGGCGAGGGCGGCTTCGGCTTCGGCCTTTTTCTGTTCGAGCTTTTCTCGCAGCTTCTGCGCCTTCTCGGGCTGCTGCCCCTCGAGCGCCCGGATCTGCTCGTCACACAATGCCGCCATCTCGCGGTACTTGCTCATCTCGACCTCCGCGGCGGGCATCAGTTCGCGCAGCCGTGCGCACTCCTCCTCCCGCTCAGCGATCAGCCGGAGAAGTTCAGCGCGTTCGGCGTCGTCCCGGGCGGCCTGTGCGATCAGCTCTTCTTCGCGCCGGAGCTGTTCGGCATGCGCATAGGCCTCCGCTACGGCCCGGTCTGCTTCTTCCTGTGCCTGGGCTGCGATCTCCGCTGCAAATTCCTCCTGCATACGGATAAGCGCATCCAGCTTCGCCTGCTCTTCCTCCGCTTCCTGCGCCGCTTCCCGTTCGATCTGAGCTTTCCGCTCGTCCATCATCTTCTGAACCAGCTCGTCGACGTACTCCCGGAAGAGTTCTTCCTTGATCTCCTCATCCGTCTTTTCGGGCAGATTCAGAAACGTGACCGATCCGCCGGATACCGACGTGACGCGCCCGAAGAAGTCCTTCGTCTTCACCGGGAGCTCGATCTCCGCCGAAAGCGAGCCGCCGTCCGGGAGGGTGACGGTGAAGACGTCCTCTTCCAAGCGCATCTCCGGATCCCACGCGGATTCCCCGGTCGTCACGCCGTCGGCAAGCGCCCATGCCGTCAGCCGCTCCGCCCGCCCGCCGTCAAACAGCTCGAAGAGTGCGAGGCCCGGCGTATGGGTCCCGTCCTCCTCCGCTGTGAAGAGCACGAGGGTGTAATCCCGGTCCAGCGTTCCCCGCGATTCGGCGATTACCGTGACCGGTCGCCCGACAGGATTTTTGAGCGAACGCTCGCTGAATCCCGCGGAGGCAATATTGGTCGAACTCCACAGGCTGTTCTTCTCCCGGGCGTGCTTCAGGGAGCAGACCCATAGGAGCCGTCCGTCCTCTCCCAGCCGGGCCGAGGCAAGATACACCCGCCCCGATCCGTCGCAGGCGATGAGCCAGCCGCCCTCCCCTTCCTCGGCGGGAACAAAGCGGGCCTCGGTGATCTCCTTCACGCGGATCCCGGTCGTCCCGCGGAACGATTTATAGAGCGAGGCTGCCTCATCCGTGCAGTCGACCGACGCGCCGAGGATCGTCCAGTGATTCGTCTCGTTCACATAGAGGCTCAGGGTGCCGTCCCCGGCGAGCTCGACGCCTCCGTAGGTCTCCCGGAGCATTGTCTCACGCCCGCCTACGGGATCGTACAGGACCGGGCCGAAGGTATAGCGCGTATTCGGCAGGCGCGTGTCCATCGCCGTCGGGTTGATCGCGAAGACCGCCGCCGTAGTGACGAGGACCAAGGCCGCCCCCAGGGAGACCCGCAGCGCGGGCTTGCGGTAGCGCATGACGTTCTTCACGCGGCTCCCGGTCTCCCCTTCCCCGAACGCGAGCGCCGTGCCGGGACCGAGGCCTGCGGCGGTGAAGCGGAGGAGCGTCTCGGAGTAATCCGCGCGGATGTCTCCCTCCGACTGCCGCATGACCGCCTCGTCGCAGGACATCTCCATATCCTTGCCGGAGAGGCGGAACGCAAGCCACACGAGGGGATTGAACCAGTGCACGAGGAGCGCGATGAACGCGAGGCGCCGCCAGAGGGGATCGCCCCGGCGGATGTGCGCGCGCTCATGGCGGATGACGTAGCTCCTTGCGCGGCCCTTCAAGGAGGACGGCAGGATCACCTTCGGCGAGAGGACGCCCCAGACGAACGCCGTGCTGACGTAATCCGCTAGCCATACGCCCGGCTCTTCCCGCATGGGCGTCATGCCGACCATCCGGCGGCGCATCCCGAGGAGCGAGCATGCGTTCCACGCGAAGAGGACGAGCGCTCCGCCGATCCAGACGATCTCCGCGATGTGCAGAAGCCTGTCCGGATCGAGATGCACGGGCTCGGATGCCTCAACGGGCTCCGCGGGCCGGATCTCCTCCTGCATCCTTATGGCAGGATCGGCAGCAGGCAATAACGGCGCATCCTCGAAGGGAGTCGCGTTCTGCGGCGCGGCGTACGGCGTGGACTGCGAGACGTGGGAAACGGGCGCGCTCTCCGGAACGGATTCCGCCTCCGAGAGCGATTCCGTGCTTACCGTCTCCACGACGGATATCTGTTCCGTGCGCAGATCGGGCATCCGGACGGACACCGGGATCGCGGCGGGGCAGAGGAGCCGGAACAACACCGCTGCCCACAGAATATAGGAATAGATTTTCGGGGCCTTCTTCAGCCCCAGGCGCACAGGCAGCAGGACGAGGATCAGCACCCCGCCGATCACACTCATGCGCAGGATCGCCATAAATACGGAGTCAAAAGTCATGGTTTACCCCCTGTTTTCGTCGATAAACCTCTGCAGCGCGGCGATTTCCTCCTCGCTCAGCTTTTTCTGGCGCGAAAACGCGGTGAGGAACTGCGGCAGGGACCCTTCAAAGGTCTCGTTGACAAACTGCTCGCTCCGCAGGCTCTTGAATTCCTCGCGGCTGACCTTCGAGGTGACGACGCAGTTCACGTTCTGGAACAGATTCCGGTTGCAGAGGATGCGGAGCACGGTGTAGGTGGTGGACTTCTTCCAGCTTAGCTCGGCCTCCGCCAGCTTCACGAGCTTGCCGGACGGGACGGGTTCGTTGTCCCAGATGATGTTCGCGAATTTCTCTTCGATCTCTCCGAGATTGATGTCGACTTTTTCGTCTCTCATGGTTTTGCTTCTCCTTAGGTTTAGTGATTTTAGACTCCGTTGCACATAGTTTATCACAAATAGACTTCTCTGTCAAGGGGGTCCTCGAAAATAATGCGAAAAAATCGAAAAAAACGGAGAGAGGCGCGGAAATCCTCCGAAGGCAAAAAAAGAAGCCGCGGGATTTCCGCAGCTTCGTGGATGCGTGTTCGGTTATCTGCCCGCGATCTCTTTCACGATGGCGTTGAGTTCGTCCATCTTGTCCTCGATCTCCTTCACCAGCTTGAACTGGGTGCGGGCGCGTACGAGATTGTGTTCCGGATAGTGGGTCTTGAAGTAGACGTCGCCGTTGATGTAGTCGGCGAGGAAGCGGGAGCCGCATTCGAGCGTCATGAGCTTGATCGAGAACGGGAGCAGGCGCAGCTCCTTGTCCGTGATCGACGGGAGAACTTCGATAAAGCCCTTCGTGAAGGCCGTGAATTTCTCGACGTCGAACCAGATCTTCGAGAGATCCTTTTCGTCCTCCGCGCCGGAGGAGCCGCCGAACCGGAGCGCGTCGCCGTAGTCGTACAGGAGCGAGCCGGGCATGACAGTGTCAAGGTCGATGACGCAGACGCCCTCGCCCGTCTTCTCGTCGAGCAGAACGTTGTTGAGCTTGGTGTCGTTGTGTGTGACGCGGAGCGGGATCGAGCCGTCCGCCAGCGCGTCGACGATCACCCCGGCGTCCCCTTCGCGCGCGAGGACGAAATCGATCTCG
>CACZSA010000384.1 GCA_902783705.1 uncultured Ruminococcus sp. | reverse complement strand
CCGGACTGCTGCGAGCTGCAGAAGCTCTACCTCTGCGACGCGGCAAAGGGGAAGGGACTTGGCAGAGCTCTTCTCCGGCATGTCGAGAAAGCGGCCGGGGCGGCGGGGTATGGGCGGATCTATCTCGAGACGCACTCTATCCTCACGGCGGCGATCCGGCTCTACGAGAAGAGCGGATACCGGGAGATCCCGCGGCCCGTGTGGGTCATGCACAGTACGATGGACCGGTTCTTTCTGAAAGAATTCTGAGTCCCCCACCTCCACCCGGTGTGCGGACACGGGGATAAGAAAAACTGCATTTCCATTTCAACACGGAGGATACGGAGATCATGGCAGACAATACGAAAAACAATCCGAAAATCGGCAATCGCGCGCCGCGGGACAGACGGCTCTTCCTCCATGAGGGCGTGTGCGATCCGCATATCCATATTTTCAACGGGAAGGCCTATCTGTTTTCCACCCACGACCGCGGGCCGGGGGAGCCGATCTTCCGCATGGACGACTGGAGGATCTTCTCTTCCGATGACCTCGTCAACTGGAAGCTCGAATACACCCTTCGCCCGGAGGATACCTTCCTCGGAAAATGCGAGGAATGCTACGCCACGGACGCCGCGGAGCGGAACGGGAAGTACTATTTCTACTTCTCGCACGCGCAGTCCTGCATCGGGGTGGCGGTGAGCGAGAACGGTCCCGGCGGTCCGTACCGCGACGCGCTCGGAAAGCCGCTGATCCCGCCGCACATGGTCGACACCTATTGCTACGACCCGACGGTGTTCATTGACGACGACGAGGCGCACACGCCGTATCTGCTCTTTGGCTTCACCGTCATCGGGAAGAAGTACTACATCGCCCGGCTGAACGAGGACATGATTTCCCTCGCCGAGGAGCCGCGGCCCATTGAGATCGAGAATTCGTGGGAGAACGACGCCTGCTGGGTCACGAAGCGGGGAGGGGTTTACTACCTGAACAGCCACGAATCCGACTACGCGACCGCCGACAATATCTATGGTCCGTACACGTATCGCGGGCGGTTCTGGAGCGACGTCCACTCGGACCACGGGACCTTCTTCACCTATCACAACCAGACCTACTTCACCTACGGCGTCCCGGAAGATCTGGGCGATGCGCCTGCGGATCCCTACTACCGGACGACGAAGATGATCTACGTCCATTACCGGGACAACGGGGAGATCGTCGGCGATCCGTTCATCCAGGACGCCGGGGTCGGTCAGTACGACGCGCGGTGGGACGAGATCAAGGGCGTCTGGTATTTTGCCGCGTCGGACGGGCTGTATAAAAAGGAAACCGCGGACGGCTTCGAGATGTGCGGGATCCGGGACGGCGCGTACCTCTATTATCCCAACATTGCGAATATCCGCCAGAGAGCGCGGCTGTTCCTCGAGGCCGAGGCGACCGCGCCGTGTGCGATCGAGATCCGTGAGAACAGTCCGTTCGGTCGGATGCTCGGATTCTGCAGAATCTCGGAGAGCGGAGAGGGAGAATTCTCCTGCCGCCTTGAAAATGACTACGGTTCGCACAATCTCTGCTTCGTCTTCCGCGGAGAGGGAGAGGACCTGCTGCATTTCAGGAGCTTCCGGATCGAGTGATTCTTTGGTCCGGTCCATCCCGCACGGCAAAGCATTTCTCAGATATACAGAGAGGAAGGCCTGAACATGAACAAACCCCACATCCTCTTCATCACCACCGACGAACAGCACCTGTGCACGCTGTCCTGCTACGGCGCGGGAACCGGGACGACGCCGAACCTCGACGCGCTGGCGGATTGCTCCGACGTCTATGAAACGGCCTACACGGTCAGCCCGGTTTGCCTCCCCGCCCGGTGCGCCTTCATGACCGGGATGTACCCGCATCACTCCGGGTCGATTTCCAATATCTTCGGCGCATCCCTGTCGCTCGAACACCCGAATCTCTTCACGGAGCTGAAAAAGCAGGGATACCGGACCGCGCTGTGCGGGAAGTGCCACTTCATCCCGGTGCCGTACCCGGCGACAAGGGGCGACATGACGCTGGAATACGAGCACTTCATCGCCTATTACCGCCTGCTCGGAATGGACAAGCTGCGCCTGCAGGACGACAAAAACAACTCCCTCTGGTATTACGACGACTATGCAAAGGAGCTGGCACGGCAGGGGATGCTCAGGACCTGCCGCTATGAGGCGCATGAGAATCCGGCGAATCACGGGTATTACGATTTCCCCTTCGACTCCTCCATGCACCCCGACGCATGGACGGCGCGGCAGGCGCTCGACGACATCGAGAGCCGCGATCCGGGCGAGCCGAACTTCCTCTGGGTCAGCTTCTCCGGGCCGCACTATCCCGTCGATACCCCGCGGGAATATACGGACTGCATCGATCCGGCGAAGATGGAGCCGCGTGTTTTCCGGGACGGGGAATGGGACGACCCGACAAAATACCATGCCCGCGGCTACCACGGACCGGGGACGACCGAGGGGAGCGGACACGCGAAAGACGGCGCTCAGAAGAACTACACGGAGGAATACTGGACCGAATGGCGCAGGCGCTATCTCGGCAACATCGCCCTGATCGACGAGTGGATCGGGAAGATCACGGCCGCCGCCCGCGCGAAATTCGGAGATGAGCTTGCGATCGTCTTCACGACCGATCACGGAGAGATGATGGGCAACCATTCCCTCTGGGGCAAGAACGGGAGCCTCTTTGAGGACGTTCTGCGCATCCCGCTGATCGTCCACAGCCCGGGGCAGCGGGAGGGCAGGCGGATTCCCGAGACGGTCAGCTCGCTCGAGATTTTCCCGACCCTGCTCGATTTCGCGGGCGCGCCGATCCCTCCAGCGGCGGACGGGATGACGCTCGGGGAGATGGTGAGAAGCGGCGGCAGGCCGTTCATCCTCAGCGAGTGCGACAACCGGGCGGCGGTACTCCGGGACGGCGTCAAGCTCGAGATCAACCGGGATGGGCTGCGGGGGAGGACCTACCGCGAGCTGTACGATCTGAGAGACGACCCGCACGAATTCGAGAACCGCTATGCCGATCCGCGCTATGCGGAGACCGTTCGGTCGCTTGAAGGACTCCTTGAGGCGGAACCCTATCTCATGGAAACCGTCTTCCGCGCGCCGGACGGGGCGGATTACTGGCTCGACGACGGACACGGAGCGGGGCTCGCCTGGAACGGCGCGGGAAAGGGTCGCGAAGGTTCCGCTTGACATCGCGCGCTTTCCTGTGGTAAAATAGTGCAAAGACAAGGTCCGCGGCGTCCTGCGCATGAAAGAGAATGCCCGGCGGCGCGGGGATCGCGAATCTGTGTGATTCTATGTGATAACAAAGGAGTAAGAGATGGAACTGATCCAGAGCTTTTCGGTAGACCATACGCGCATTGTTCCCGGCATTTTCACGAGCCGGGTGGACACCCTGGGCGATTATCGGGTGACGACGTACGATATCCGGCTGAAGAGGCCGAACCGCGAGCCGGTGATCGACGTCGCGGCGATGCATTCGCTCGAACACCTCATCGCAACCTATCTCCGCAACGATCCGGACTGGAAGGACGAGGTCGTGTACTGGGGCCCCATGGGCTGCCTGACGGGCTTTTATCTGATCCTCAAGGGAAACCGCAAGCCGGAGGAGCTCTATGCGCTCATGCTGCGGGCTTTCCGATCCGTGGAGGATGCGCAGGCAGTGCCCGGCACCTCGCCGGAGAATTGCGGACACTATCTGATGCACAATCTGGAGATGGCAAAATGGTACGCCCGGGAATTCGCCGCATATCTGGAAGCGAACGCCGGACGCCGCGAGATCTTCGAATATCCCGCAGCTGAGCGGCTCGTGACGGACGACGGTCAGCATTTCTTTGATTCGTGACGCGGGATCATGCAGGCGTGCGCGGGAAGGGAGGCAGTTCGCATGACATGGGCGTGGACAATACATCGGATATGTCAAGGGGCGGATCGCGCCCGGAAAGGAAGAACGTCATGACACTTGAGAAAAACACCGTGAAGATCGGGCTGGAGAAGCCGGTCCGGATCCTGCATGTGACCGATACGCATCTCGATTTCGCCGACGAGCGGGACGACGAGCGGAAACGTGCGCTTGCGGGCAGAATGGGGCATCCGGACAAGCCGGAGATCCTCCGTGAGCAGATCGCCTACGCACACGAGAACTGCGACGTTCTGGTCCACACGGGGGACCTCATGGATTTCGTCTCCCGCCCGAACGTGGAAAAGGCCCGGGAGATCCTCTCCGACGGGCATGTCTTCTTCATCGCGGGCAACCACGACTATTCCCAGTATGTCGGCGAGGCATGGGAGGACGACGCGTACCGCATGAACAGCTACATGCACATGGGCTACGGCCTCGGCGTTCCGATGTTCTTCAATTCGCGCGTGGTCGGCGGGGTGAATATCGTCGGGATCGACAACAGCTACTACCGCTTCGCGGACTGGCAGCTCTGGCGGCTGAAGAAGGAGGCCGAAAAGGGGCTTCCCATCGTGCTGGCCTTCCACGATCCGCTGTTCGAGGGAAGCCTGTATGAAGAGCACAGACGGCGCCTCCCGAACGAATGCACCTATCTCGTGGGCTGCGATGAGGAGCATCTTCTCCCCTACAGCGAATTCCGCGCCGTCCAGCAGAGACCCGACGAGCCGACGCTCCGCATGATCGAGTACATCAAAAGCGAGCCGCTCATCCGGGCGATCCTGACCGGTCACCTGCACTTCGGCTTCGTGAGCAATCTGACGGATTCGCTTCCCCAGTTTGTGACGGGCGGCGGATATACCGGCGAGGCGCGGGAAGTGACCCTCGTGTGACCTCCCGCCGGACCATGGATCCGAACCCGCGACAGTTCAAGCATAGACAGGCAGCATCCACCATCCGCGCATCATGAATGAAAGAACAGCGCCATGAAAAAAACGCTTGCGTTCATTCTCGCCGCGCTTATGCTTGTGACAGCGCTCACGGCATGCGGTGAGACCATAGAGAACGCCGATCCATCCGATCCGACAACGCAGGCCTCTGCCGACGCGACCAGTCCCGATCCGGAGGCTGACCTTGCGGAGGAGACGGAATCCATTTATCTGGAGGACGGCCTCGGCAACCCGGATTTCGACGGGTACGACTTCCGCATCCTCTCCTGCTTCTTCAACGACCGCGACACCTGGAGATACGTCCTGTCTGACGAGATGACCGGAACGCCCCTCGACGACCAGCTTTACGACACGAAGGAGTATCTCGAGAATCGGTTCAACATAAGCTTCACAATGCTCGAGCCCGGCGGCGACGATACCGCTCAGAGCGCGTTTCAGCAGAGTGTGACGAGCGGGGACGACAGCTTCGACATGCACATCGGAAAGGACTGGCGGACCTGCGACCTCGGGATCAAGGGCTATGCCTACAACCTCTTCGACATCGACGAATTCAACTTCGATATGCCGTGGTGGCCGGAGGAGACGGTGCGCCAGCTTTCGGTGGGGAAGAACATGCGCGCCGCTTCGAACTACGCCTCCTACTGCGGCATTCATTGGACGCGCGTGATGGTGTTCAACAAGGACCTCCTCGCGGATATGCAGATCGCGCTTCCATATGACACGGTCCGGGAGGGAAGGTGGACGATCGACGAGCTCACCGCCGTGACGAACGGGATCTCCGTCGATACGAACGGAAACGGAAAACTCGACAGACAGGATACGGTCGGGCTTCTCGGCTACGATCACACCTACTACTGCCTTCAGGCCGCGGCGGACTGCTCCGCTTACGCAAGGGACGCGGACAACATCCCCTATCTGGAGCCGGATGTCGAGCGGATCGACGGGTATGTGCAGAAGATGCGCAGTCTCCTGACCGGGGACGACTATCTCGAAGGATCGACGGCTGATTTCGCGAACGGATCGACGGTGTTCGCGTTTGTAGAGATCCGGGACGCCTACAACACCTACCGCGGAAGCGATGTCCGGTACGGCTTCCTCCCCCAGCCGAAGTACGACGAGGCGCAGGAGAAGTACATCGCCTGCTGCACCGACTGTCCGTGGGCGCTGCCGAAGACTCTCGCCGAAGCCCAGAGGCCGATCGTCGGCACCGTGATCGAGGCGCTGAGCTGCCGCAACTACAACTGCATGCTCCCGGTCTATCTCGAGAGCACTCTGAAATCCCGCCTCGCAGACGAACCGGACGACGCGGAGATGCTCGGGCTGATCGCGGACAACCGGACGATCTCCTTCGCCTACTCGTTCAACAAGCTGACGTACAACAACTTCATCTCCGATATCGTGTTCTCGAACACGGAGGTGGCGTCCTACCTGAAGAGATCGGAAAAGCTCGCCCAGAAGGCGCTTGACAAGATCCTCGACTCGTTCGCCGAATGAGAACGGCCTGAAACGCGCAGAAATGGGGTCCCCAATAAGGAGATCCCGTTTTTTCTGTCTGAAGAAGCACACAATATTGCGCAAAAATCGGATTTCAGTCTTCTCCCTCTTGCAAACGGGGGAACAACATGGTAAAATATACGTATTGTGATGGATGATACCGGAAGACGGGCAGGGCGGACTGACAGAGAGTCGCCTCCCTGCGCGAACAGAGGTGACAGAATTGAAAAAGTTCAGAAGACTGGTCATCGGCGGGATCGAGAGCAAGGTCCTGACGCTGATTTTGATTTCCATACTCGTCATCGTGGGGGTGTTCCTCGCGTCCATGCTGACGCAGAGCAAGATGCTCTCGGATCTGACCGAGGAGACCAACGATCGGCAGATCACCTCCATGACCCGGACCACGGCGGCGGTGATCGATACGGTCATTGTGGAAAACATGGACCGGCTCACCGTTCAGAGGGCCGAGGGAATCGACGAGATGTTCCGGAATCTCGCGATCCGGGTGCAGATGGCGGGCGAATATGCAGGGAAGCTGCTGAGCCATCCGGACATGGTTCCGCGCGCAGAGTGGAACAGGCCGGACGCCGCGCACGACGGGGAGATGTTCGTGAAGGTCCTTCTCGCGGAGGGGCTCGAGGAATCGGCGGTCGCGGACAGGCTGGGACTGATCGCCAACATGTCGGATATGATGGTTTCCCTTTGTTCCGCGTTCGGCTCGGACAACCTCTTCTTCACCCTCCCGGAGGGCGCGACACTGATGGCCGATATGGTCCCGGGCAACTGGATCAACGAGGACGGGTCCTATGTCGCCTACAACGCGCCGGATCGGTACTGGTACCGTCGGGCCGTGGATGCGGGCGAGCTCGTCTTTTCCGACGTGGAGTTCGACCACCGCACCGGGGATCTGTGCGTCACCTGCGCGATGCCGGTCTACGGCGAGGACGGGGAGCTTCTCGGCGTTGCGGGCGCGGACCTCTATCTGAACGATATGCAGCAGTCCGTTGAGGAGTCGGCGGACAACGGCGGACTTCTCGCGGTCGTCAACCAGAGCGGGCATGTGATCTTTTCTCCGGCGGAGAAGGGCGTGTTCCGTGTCATGAACTCCGCGGAGGCCGACGATTTGCGCGAATCGGAGGATCTGGCGCTCGCGGCGCTGGTGCGGGACGCGATGCGGGGGAAGACCGGCGTGCGTCTGGTGCCCCTGAAGAGCGGGAACTATTACATGATCGGCGTGCCGATGGAGACCGTCGGCTGGACCCTGATCGCGGCTTACAGCGAGGAGGATGCGGCGGCGCCCGTCCGTCAGCTCCGGCAGGACTACAGGGACATCCAGGCGGAGGCCGTCGGCGCTTACCGCAGCAAGAGCGCGCAGGGCAGGATGCTCATGTGGGGACTGCTGGTCGTTCTGCTTGCAGCGGTGGTGACGGGAGCGGTCGTTCTGGGCAGACGGATCGTCAAGCCCCTGAACACCATCACGGCGAGGATCGCGGAGCTGAGCGAAACCAATCTCGAATTCAAGATGGAGGACGCCTTCCGCACCGGGGACGAGGTGGAGGAACTGGCACAATCCTTTGCGGCGATTTCCCATAAGACGGTGGGCTATCTGGACACCGTGCGGCGCGTCACCGCGGAAAAGGAACGCATCGGTGCGGAGCTCTCCCTCGCGACGCAGATCCAGGCCGCCATGCTGCCCCATATCGTCCCCGCGTTCCCGGACAGAGAGGATTTCGACGTCATCGGCAGCATGGACCCCGCCAAGGAGGTGGGCGGCGATTTCTACGACTACTTCCTGGTCGACGACGACCATCTCTGCGTGGTGATCGCGGACGTGTCCGGCAAGGGCGTTCCCGCCGCGCTGTTCATGATGGCCTCGAAGATCATTCTGCAGAGCGTCGCGATGCTGGGCGGATCCCCCGGAGAGATCCTGACAAAGACCAACGAAGCGATCTGCTCGAGCAACGAGGCGCAGATGTTCGTGACCGTTTGGGTGGGCATTCTGGAGCTCTCCACCGGAAAGCTGACCTGCTCGAACGCCGGGCATGAATACCCGATGTTCAAGAAGCCCGGCGGGAAATTCGAGATGTACAAGGACCGCCACGGCTTTGTCATCGGCGGCATGGACGGCATGAAGTACCGGGAATACGAGCTCACGCTGGAGCCCGGCGCGAAGCTGTTCGTCTACACCGACGGCGTGCCGGAAGCCACCGACGACCGTCAGGAGATGTTCGGTACGGACCGCATGACGGAAGCCCTGAACAGCGATCCGGAGGCCGCGCCCATGGACGTGCTGAAAAACGTGCGCAGAGCCGTGGACGCCTTCGTCCGGGAGGCCGAGCAGTTCGACGATCTGACCATGCTCTGCCTCGAATACAAGGGCCCCGCGGCGGGCGGAACAAAGAAAAAGGACGCGTGAAGGCGGATCTTCGTATAGATACAACGACACACAACATAGACAGGCGGCGGGTTCTCGTGGGAGGGCCCGCTGTCTTTTTCTGCCCGCCCTCGCTCCGGGACGGCTGCGGTGCGGCGCGAAAAAACAGCCTGGAAAAATGGCCCGAACCGCATTGCAAGAGGCCGCGGGATATGGTATAATCACAGCGGAATATCTTATTCACGCGGGACGCGCTCGATGCGGAGGCACAGCGATCGTCCGGCGGTTGGTGACAAATCAGTGCGGCGGGGAGGACCCGTTCAGGGAGGACAGCATGGAGAAGATATTTGATCGGTCCTATTTCGAACACGCGCGCGTGGGGTTGTTCACGCACTACACCTACGCGACCTATGCGGACGGAAAATCGACGAACTGGGGAGGGACCTGGTACTCCCGGGACAGCTCCCGCGGAGCATCCTCGCCCGAAGAAGCGGCGGCGATGTTCGACGGGGAAAAGTACGCGCAGACGGCGCACGACATGGGGGCGGAGTATGTGGTCTTCACCCTCGCGCACGCAGGCTTCAATCTGCTGTTTCCGTCCGAGACCATGAAGGCGACCGGATGCACGCATAAATGCACGGAGAAATCCGACATCATCGCAAAGCTCCTCGACGGACTGGACCGGTACGGGATCCCGCTGGTGTTCTATCTCCCGCCGAACGACGCGCACGACATCCGGGACGAAGACCTCCGGAGACTGGGCTGGATCGACGACGCGGCGAGGATGGAATTCCTCAAAAAGCTGATCCGCGAGATCTACGGGAAATACGGACGCCGCGTCCGGGGCTTCTGGTTCGATCAGGGCGGGCCGACGGCGGACGTGTGTGCGGTGGTGCGGGAATGCGATCCCGACGCGGTGATCTTCGTGAATACGGGCGTGACGGCGAATACGCAGAGGCATCCGCTCTCGGATATCACCGTGTCCGAGTACTACGGCTCCATCGAGGGCTGCGATTCCGATACGCTCCCCACGCATTTTTCCCAGGTCAACCGGCAGATCGGCGGCTGGTGGGCGGCGGGACACAAGGCCCCCACGGACGCGCGGAACCTGTATCGCTATTCCGTCCGCACCGTCGCCACGGAGGGGCAGTTCAACGCCGGCATCGCCTGGTCCTGCGGTCCGTATATCGACCAGACCTGGGAGGACGGCGTGCGGGAGCTGCTCGGGGAACTCGGAGACCTGCTCCGTGCGCATGAGGGGATCTACGGCACCGTTCCGGGGAAATCCTACGTGACCGCGCCGAACGCGCTCCTCGCCAGAGACGACTGGGGCGTCTCGACGGAATCCCCGGACGGGAAGACGGTCTATCTCCATGTGCTGAACCTGCCCGCGGACGGCATGCTGACCCTTCCCGCGCCTGCCGACGGCAAAATTTTCACGGGAGCAGCGTGCGGGACATCCGCCCTGACTCTGACGAGGTGCGGCGCCGGTTACCGGATCACCCTGCCGGAGCACGGAGACCCGATCGACACCGTTGTCCGGCTCACGGCGGAGTGAGGGAGGCCCCAGCGTGCCGGGGTGTTCTGAAACCGCGTCATTTTCGTATTCTGTCTCCCCTTGCGCATCCGGCGGCGATATGCTATAATGATGCCGTCAGCAGGAACGGACGGAAGGGATTATACAAGGAGGCACATCCGATGGATCCGAAGATCATGGAACGGCTTTGCGACGAGGGCTGGCTCGAAAACCAGAACGCATGGTTCGAAAAACTGCGGGACATCTTCGAGGGAGATGCGAAAGGCCCTCTGGTCCTCAACGGCATCTCCAGCTGGCATCAGGACTGGGGCCCGGACGGCGCGCCTCTGTACGACGACGCGGAGCGCATGGCGGAGGCGGATCTCTGCGCGCTCGCCGGACGGATGGACGGGGCGCTGCGGGAGGATCAGTTCCGGCCCGCATGCGTGGAGCAGGGCTTCTACGGCGTGCACTTCGTGGACCGGATCTTCGGCGCGGAGGTCTTCTTCAAGAGCGGGCAGTGGTATAACCTCTATCTGTCGAACCCGGTCGGGGAGCTGAAGGAGCCGGATCTGGAGAACGACCCGACATGGAAGATGGCCCGCGAATACGCCGAGGCGTTCTTCGCAGCCGGAACGACGGTTCCCCTGTTCGGCCTGCCCACGATCGCCAGCGCGCTCAACATCGCCATCAATCTCTACGGGCAGGAGATCCTCATCGCGATGATGACGGAGCCGGAGGCGGCGAAGCGCGATCTCGGCATCATCAACGACGTCCTGATCCGGCTGCACCGCTGGTATCTCGACCGTTTTCCCGTCGAACGCATCCAGCCCGTGATCTCCTGGGGCAGGACACAGCCGCCGGGATACGGACAGCTCTGCGGATGCAGCACACAGCTCGTGTCCCCGGCCCTGTATGAGGAATTCATCATGCCGCTGGACGACGCGCTGCTCGCGGCTTATCCGCACGGGGGGATGATCCACCTCTGCGGCAGCCACGGACACCTCATTCCGCTGTTTGCGAAAATGCCGCACCTAAGAAGCGTCCAGCTCAACGACCGCGCATCGGAGGATCTGCTCTTCTACGCGTCGGGGCTGCGGGAGGATCAGGTCATCTTTCTCATACCATGCTCCGGCATGCCGCTGGAGAGGGGACTCCGGATCGCCGGAAACAGAAAACTGATCGTCAACGGGGATTATCATCTCGGAGCAGACTAAAGGAGCAGAGAGACTAAAAATGAAAGCAGATATGAATCAGCGGCGCTACGCGCATGTGGCGATCGTCGGGATCGACGGCATGGGAACCTTCTGCAGGAACACGCCCACGCCGCGCATGGATGAGATTTTCGAAAACGGAGCGAAGACCTACCGCGCGATCAGCCTGTTCCCGACCATCAGCGCGCAGAACTGGGGCGCGATGCTGCTCGGCGCGGAGCCGGAGGTGCACGGCCTGACCAACGGCAAGGTCAGCCAGCAGGAATACACGAACAGGGAACTGCCGTCGATTTTCACGACCGTGCGTCGCGCGTATCCGGACAGCGTGCTGTGCAGCGTCAGCAACTGGGAGCCGATCAACTACGGCATCATCGAACACGATATCGGCGTCTTCCTGCAGAGCACGCCCGACGGCGCGACCACGGCGGACAGGGTGGTGGAGTGCGTCTTGGAGAAGAAGCCCGATCTGCTGTTTGTTCACATCGACGATCCCGACGGGGCAGGGCACCATCACGGCTACGGAACCGAGGGACACCTCGACTGCATCTCGAACGTGGACGGCATGGTGGGCAGGATTTATGATGCCTACGAACAGGCCGGGATCCTCGAGGACACGCTCTTCATCGTGATCACGGACCACGGCGGATTCAAGCACGGCCACGGCGGCTATACCGATACGGAGAAGTACATCTTCTTCGCCCTCCGCGGCAGGACCGTCTTGAAGACGGACGACTTTTTCGCGGCGACGAAGGACATCAACGCGATCGTGCGGTATGCTTTCGGGGTGGAAATCCCGGAACCGGATCTGAACGGCTATTCCTCGCAGGTGCCGGAGGGGGTCTTCACGGACTGGGAACGTCCCTATGTGACCTTCCCGGAAGGCGGGCGCTGCGACGTCGAACCGAAGCCTCAGCCCGATCTCCGCGGAGAGGGCGGGCTCCTGTCCTGCTTCCCGGAGGACGAGATCAAGCTCGCCATGTTCTTCGAGGATAACGCCGAGGACGCTGTGGGAAAGGCGCGGTTTACCGAACTCGGGCACGTAAAATACTATTCGAGCGGAGTCCGCGGTGCGAACGCGGAGGTCGGCGCGACGGGCTGCCTGATCTCGGACGACGTGAAATTCGGCACGGACGACTTCACGGTCTGCGCATGGCTGAATATCGACAACGCTCCCGCCTCGGAGGCCTATTACTGCGGGACCAAGACCATGACGGATTCCGGCCCCGGCTTTATGCTGGGCTTCACGAATACCGCGATCTGGATCGGCGTGGAAACCTCGGATCCGAACTCCTATGAGGAATTTCAGATCCCGTATCTGCGCGACGTGTCGGGAGGATGGCTGCATTCGACGGTCGTATTCCGGAGAGGGGAATGCGCGATTGACTTGTATCTGAACTTCAGGCTGAAGAAGACGATGCGTCTGCCTGCGATTTTCGCGGATGTTCCGATGGATGCGCTCCCGTTCACGGTGGGCGACGACGCCTCGCATAAGATCAACACCGGCAACGACGCGCTGGTCCACATGGACGATCTTCTGATTTTCAATAAAGCGTTCGGTCAGGCGGACGTCGATGTGCTCGCGGGGTATTACGACTGGAACTGAGCGGGGGTCTATATACTCTATAGATGTGAGAAGCTGTGAGTGAGGGCATAATCGGGGACTGCTTAACTGGATGACACGCTTTGTGTCACGGATGTGAACGATCGTTTCTTGCAAATCTCATCGATCTGTTGTATCATGGATTCTGTCAGAGGGCCTGACAGAAAGGATGAAATGACAATGAGACGAAATGAAAAAACAACCTTGAGGGCAGGAATCAGTTTGCTGATCGTGTTCCTGTTGTGGACTGTACTGGTTCAATCTGTTGACGTACACGCGGCAGGCCCGGGGGGAACCAGGATCGGCTTTGCAGCGTTCAACCTCTGGTTTCACAGACTTACCGGAGTTCACATGTTCATGTACAAGATTACGGATTGGCTCGGACTGGTTCCGATTGGCACTTGCTTTGGCTTTGGCATCGTAGGCGTCGTTCAGATGGTCAGGCGGAGAAGTCTGTTCCAGGTCGATCCGGATATCATCCTTCTGGGGCTGTATTACATTCTGGTGATT
>CACZSA010000383.1 GCA_902783705.1 uncultured Ruminococcus sp. | reverse complement strand
CCAGGCGGACGGCGAAACCAACACCGACGCCGTGATCTTCTCGAAGGAAGACCTCGTGCTCAACGGCAAGGGCACCCTCACCGTCACTTCGGCGAAGGGCAACGGCATCACATCGAAGGACGATCTCAAGATCACGGGCGGCACGCTCAATGTCACCTCCGCCCTCGACGCCCTCGAAGCCAACGACTCCATCGTGATCTATGACGGAAAGATTACCGTCAATTCGAAGAAGGACGGCCTGCACGCGGAGAACGACGAGGACGACAGCGTCGGATACGTCTGGATCGGCGGCGGCACCTTGAATGTCACGGCCTCCGACGACGCGATCCACGGCACCTCCTTCGTTCAGATCGACGGCGGCACGGTCACCGTTTCCGGCGCGGAGGGGATCGAAGGGACTTACATTCAGATCAATGACGGCACGATCAATGTGACCGGCACGGACGACGGCCTCAACGGCGCGAACAAGAGCTCGGCTTACGAGACCGCCATCGAGATCGCGGGCGGCACGCTGAATGTGAGCGTCGGTCAGGGCGACACGGACGCCATCGACTCCAACGGCAACATCTACGTCACGGGCGGTACGATCAACATCACCTCCCAGATGTCCTCCTTCGACTACGACGGACAGGCAACCTACACGGGCGGCACGATCATCGTCAACGGCCAGACCGTGAACAGCATCACCACCTCCATGATGGGCGGCGGCATGATGGGCGGCAGAACGAGCGGCTTCGGCGGCAGACGCTGACGCACAGACAACGAAAGAAAGGACGTTCCCACCGGAGCGTCCTTTTTTCCTGCATTTTTCACTGTCGATGTGATCGGCTCCCCGTCAGCGTCCGAGGCGTCCCGCGAGCTCGCGGATGTAGGACGGCGCGCTTCCGCAGCATCCGCCGACGTAATCGACGAAGTCGAGCGCGGGGAGGATGCCGTCCGCAAACGCCTTCGCGCTGAACGCCGCCGATTCGGTCCCGTCCGCCGCGAGCACGGGCATTCCGGCGTTCGGCTTGAAGAGAAGCGGGAGAGACGTCTTTCCCATGAATTTCTTCATGACCGGGACCGCGAGATCCGGGCCGAGGGAGCAGTTCATCCCGATCGCGTCCACGCCGAGGGGCTCAAGCTCCTCGATCATGTCCTCGGGGGAGTTGCCCATCATGGTCTTGCCGAGCCGCTCGAACGAGAGGGAGCAGAAGACCGGGACGCCGTATTTCTTCGCCTCCTCCGCCGCGACGCGGAGCATGGCGAGGTCGATGAAGGTTTCGAGGAAGATGAGATCCGCGCCCGCGTCCACGCCCGCCTTGAACATTTCGGCATAGATCGCTGTGACCTCGTTCTCTTCGAGATCCCCGTAGGGCTCCATCAGCTCCGAGAGCGGACCGCAGTCGAGCGCGACCCGGATCCCGCGTCCGGCGACGGCTTCCTTCGCAAGGCGCACGCCCTCCGCAACGACCTCGCACGGATCATACTGCGAGGACCGCTCGACGGACGGGCGGTTCGCGCCGAAGGTATTCGAGAGGATGATCTGCGATCCGGCATCGGCGTATTCCCGCGCGATCTCCGAGACGATCTCCGGGTGGGCGAGGTTGTAGATCCAGACGGGCTCCTTTTTCCAGCCGTGCGCTTCGGCCTTGGCCCACAGCGTCGTGCCGATCGCGCCGTCCATCAGGGTGATGTTCTGCTTCATGGAAAGATCCTCCAAAGTTCCGTATGGTTTTGTATTATTATACACCGTCCGGCGGGGTTTGTCCATATCTCCGGCAAAATTCGTCGTCCGACTTGACACGGTGTTCCGGAGGGATTATAATGAATCCAAACGTACGAAACGGAGGCGGACCATGCTGAGCGAGGAACAGGCGGACCGGAGATGGCGGATCCGGACGTGCGGGCGGGACACGCAGGCAGAGGACGCGCATCACCTTCCCTACGAGCCGACGCCCTACGCCGTCCTCGACCGGATCGCGGAGAGCGGGTTCATCGGGCGGGACAATCTGCTCGTCGATTACGGCTGCGGACGGGGACGCGTGTCCCTGATGCTCAGCCATCTCACCGGATGCCGGAGCCTTGGAATCGACTTCAACCCTTCCCTGCTCACCGCGGCAGAGGAAAACCGGGCCTCCTTCGCGGGTTCGGCGGACGCCCTCTTCCTTCTCCGGGACGCGGAACGCTTCGATCCGCCCGCCGATGCCGACCGCTTCTATTTTTTCAATCCCTTCTCGCCCGAGATCCTCCGCTCCGTCCTCAACCGGATCGCCGGGTCGTGGTACGCCTCTCCGCGTCCAATGCGGCTTCTCTTCTACTACCCCTCGGACGAATACGTCCGGCTCCTCATGCAGTCGGAAATGTTCTCACCGGACGGGGAGATCGGATGCGGGGACCTCTTCCCGGGGGACGGGCGGGAGCGGGTGCTCGTCTTTCGCGTGGACGGATAAAGAAAGGGGCTGTCGCATTAACTTCAGAAATGGAGAAAATGCGACAGCCCTGTTGTAATACAGATCATTCCGTTCTTCTTTTTCTCCTTTATCTGAGGAGCGCATGAAATCGGAGATTTCATGCCAAAGAAGCATAAAGAGGAACTCTTTTGGAAGTCTTG
>CACZSA010000382.1 GCA_902783705.1 uncultured Ruminococcus sp. | reverse complement strand
TTGATCCGAGACACGAATAACAGGAGGTATGGAAATGGCACTGTTTGAAAGTTACGAACGCCGTGTTGATAAAATCAACGCCGTTATCAAAGAATATGGCATCAACAGCATCGAAGAATGTGCTGAGATCTGCAAAGAAAAGGGCATCGACCCCTATACCATCGTCAAAGAAACCCAGCCGATCTGCTTTGAGAACGCCTGCTGGGCATACACCGTCGGCTGCGCCATCGCGATCAAATCCGGCGTGAAGACCGCTGCGGATGCCGCAAAAATGATCGGCGTCGGCCTGCAGGCTTTCTGCATCCCCGGCTCCGTCGCTGAAGACCGCAAAGTCGGCCTCGGCCATGGCAACCTCGGTTCCATGCTGCTCAGCGAAGACACGAAATGCTTCGCTTTCCTGGCCGGTCACGAATCCTTTGCCGCGGCTGAAGGCGCGATCAAGATCGCTCTGAACGCCAACAAAGTCCGCAAGAACCCGCTGAAGGTCATCCTGAACGGTTTGGGGAAAGACGCCGCCATGATCATCTCCCGCATCAACGGCTTCACCTATGTGCAGACCCAGTTCGACTATTACACCGGCGAGCTGAAGATCGTGCGCGAGATCCGCTACTCCGAGGGCGAGCGCGCGAACGTCCGCTGCTACGGCGCGGATGACGTCCGCGAAGGCGTCGCGATCATGCACTTCGAGAAGGTCGACGTCTCCATCACCGGCAACTCCACCAACCCGACCCGCTTCCAGCATCCCGTCGCGGGCACCTATAAGAAGGAATGCGTGGAACAGGGCAAGAAGTACTTCTCCGTGGCCTCCGGCGGCGGTACGGGCCGTACCCTCCATCCGGACAACATGGCGGCGGGCCCTGCTTCCTACGGCATGACCGACACCATGGGCCGCATGCACTCCGACGCGCAGTTCGCGGGATCCTCCTCCGTTCCGGCGCACGTCGAGATGATGGGCTTCCTCGGCATGGGAAACAACCCGATGGTCGGCGCGACCGTCGCGGTGGCAGTCGCTGTGCAGAACAGCCTCAAGGCGTAAGCGAATCCAGAATCAAGCCTCGCGGGACAACCCTCCTGCGGGGCTTTTTTTCGCGGATCTGCCCCGCTCCCTTGACAATTCCCGGGGATTGTGTCATAATACGGACAGAGAACAACGAAATTCCGAACCAGTCACGGGAGGTACTTATGAAAAAGAAGCTTCTTTGCCTGCTGCTCGCCGCGCTGATGACCGCCTCCGCGCTCTTCTCCTGCTCGGGCGGGACGGAGAACGCGGGGGACGAGGCGGAGCTGACTGCGCAAACCCCGTCCGCCGACGAAGCCCCGACCGCCGAAGCAGAGGACGCCCCGGCGGAGAACGTGGACGTGAACGGCTATCTGAAGGACGATCTGCCCGAGCTCGATTTCGGCGGTCAGACCGTGTCCGTCCTCTACTGGAGCGACGTGGAGAACGCGGAGTTCGACGTCGAGGAGCTGACCGGGGAGATCGTCAACGACGCGATCTTCCAGCGGAACACCGACGTGGAGGACCGCCTCGGCGTCGTCTACAACTGGGTCGGCACGCCCGGCAACAACGGCTCGAAGGACAAGTACGTCGCCGTGGCGCAGGCGAGCGTGCAGGCCGGGGACGGCGCGTACGACATCTACGCCGCCTACTCCCGCACGATCGGCGCGGCGGTGGTCAACTGCCTGACGCGGACCCTGCAGGATTCGCCGTACATCGACTATGAAAAGCCGTGGTGGCCCGACAACCTGCTCGAGGAATCGCTGATCCACGACAAGCTCTACTTCGTCTCCGGCGATATCTCGACGAACGTGCTCCACATGATGTACTGCATCTATTACAACAAGCAGATGCTCGAGGATTACAATCTCCCGGTCCCGACGGACGAGGTGTTCGAGGGGACATGGACGGTCGACCGCCTGATCGAGCTGACCGCCGACGCCTACCGTGACCTCAACGGCAACGGGCGTGCGGATCTGAACGACAGCTTCGGCTTCACGCTCGTGGATTTCCACAACGACGCGTTCTACACGGGCAGCGGCCTCCGCCTCGTGGAGAAGGACCCGGATCTGATTTTGAAGATCTCCGAGGACTTCTACAGTGAGAAGGCGGTCGATCTGCTCGCGAAGATCGGTCCGTGGGAGCAGACCGACACGGTCTATCAGCAGAGCGACTATGAAACGCCCTTCACCGAGGGCCGCGCGCTCTTCAATGTGAACCGGGCGCACTACGCGTCGAAGGCCCTGCGCGACTCCGAGCTGATCTACGGAATCCTCCCCGTTCCGAAGTACGACGAGAATCAGCAGAACTACCGCACGGTCATGGGCAACCCGATCACCCTGTACGCCGTCTCCCGCGACAGCGCGATCCCGGAGACGGACCACGCGGTGCTCGAATGCATGGCGTCCGAGGCGTACCGGCTGACCACCCCGGCGATCTTCGAGAACAACATGAAGAAGAAGTACTCCATCGACGACGTGAACGCGCAGATGTACGACATCGTCCGCG
>CACZSA010000381.1 GCA_902783705.1 uncultured Ruminococcus sp. | reverse complement strand
GTGAGGAAGGTCATGGAGCCCATGTTCGTCTTGGAGAAGACGGAGGTCATCGCCTGACGGACGTTGTCCTGCGCGTGGTACTCGCCGAAGGCTTTGAGTTCACAGCAAGTGATGGGGGCAGCGTTTTTCATAAGGATTTTTTGAAACTCCTTTCGGGGTAAGATAAACGTAAAGTATGGATGAACATGGGGGAAAGCTGCCGCGGACGCATGACCGTCCTGTCATGCGCATAAACGAGTGTCAGATGCGCCGGCAATCCGTACCCCTATTTCAGGGCTGAATCCATCATTCCGTCCTGCGCGCTGACGCTTGCGGGGATGAATCGACCAAGTCGATCGTTTTTTCGCCTGCGCGGCTGGCGCACAAGAGGCCTCCGGAGCCGGCCTCTTGTGAATCACCGCTCCCAGAGGCGCGTTCCCCGCCTCTGGACTCCACCCCTTCCTCGGGTTCAACCTCATGTATATCTCGGAAGCGTTGTTCAATGGGGGCTAAGCGGTGTCATAGCAGGATAACAGGGGCCTCACCATGTTTGGTGAGCGGATAATTTTGAGATACGTTCAACGCCGAAGATACAGCGGTTCGTGTTAGTCCATTACTCCATGAAGGTGCAGCGGGTTCGTGTCCGGCCCTCGTTCCCCTAATTCTTAATTCCCTCATTCAAACACCGTCTCCCTGACGCCTTCGTCGTAGGCAAGGGAGGAGAGGACGACGCGGCGGGAGAGGAGGTCGTAGTAGAGGAGCTCGCTGCTTCGGAGGGGATAGTCATCCGAGAAGGGGGTGACGATGCGCACTCGACCGACAGGGGCGGAGAAATCGGGGAGCATGAGGATAAAGGCGCGGAAACTCCGCTCGCCGTCGGAGGTGCGGCGGGTCAGGACGGGTCCGGCGACGCGCAGCGTGTCGGGCTCGTTCGTGCCCTCCTCCGTGTAGAGCCCGCCCGTGTACAGCCAGAACAGCACCACAAGCCCGGCGAGGACCAAAAGCAGTACGAGGATGATTTTCCCTGCGCGGGACATGGGCGCGCCTCCTTTCCCGGAGCCGGAATCACGCGTTCGCCCCCGTGTTCTTCCTGAACTTCAGGTAGTCCTCGAGGATCAGGCTTGCCGACAGCGTGTCGACGGTGGCTTTGCGCTTTTTGCCGCGGACGTTGTTTTCGGAGAGGATCTTATGCGCGGAGACGGTGGTGAGGCGCTCGTCGTACAGGACGGCGGGGATGCCCGTCTGCTCGGAGAGCTCCCGTGCGAAGGCCTTGCACTTTTCGCTGCGCCAGCCCGCCGAGCCGTCCATGTTCACGGGATTGCCGACGACGATCAGCTCCGCGCCGAGCTCTTTTACTCTTGCGCCGACTTTTTCGAGGGCCTTTTTGTACGAATCGGCGGCGACGCATCCCGCGTCGGAGGCCATCATTTCGTATGGATCGCAGACCGCAACGCCCGTCCGCGCGTCGCCGAAATCGATGCCGACGATGATCATTCGGTCTCCTCCTCGCCGTTCTCGCGGGCGACTTTTTCCTTGGCGTAGGCGACGACCTCCTCGAGGGTGGGGATCGACGTGGACGCGCCGGCCCGGGTGACGGAGATGGCGGCGGCGCAGGTGGCGTACTTGACGGCGGAGAGGATATTGCCGTTCTGGAGGTAGACGTAGGTCATGACGGCGGTGAAGACGTCTCCGGCGGCGGTGGTATCGACGGCCTCGACGGGCTCCGCGGGGACGGTGAAGTACTCGCGTCCGTCATAGATGAACGCGCCGCGGTCGCCGAGCTTCAAGACGATATACTTCGCGTCGACGAGGGTGGAGAGCTTGATGGCGGCGCGGAGGCAGCTTTCCTCGGAGGTGGGGGAGATGCCCGTGAAGATGCGGGTCTCGTTTTCGTTGGGGGAGAAGATCTCGAGGCGTCCGAGGCGTTCGAGGGGGAAGTCGAGGCGTGCGGGACCCGCGTCGATGAAGACGGGGACGCCCTCGTCGTTCGCGCGGCGGGAGGCTTCGATGACGGCCTCGTCGGGGATCTCGAGCTGCATATAGAGGGCGTCGGGATAGCAGGTGAAGGCGTTCTCGATGTCGTCGGCGGAGAGGGTCATATTCGCGCCGGGGTAGACGATGATGCGGTTTTTGCCGTTGTCCTCGACGAGGATGGAGGCCAGTCCCGTCGGGGCGTCGGGATCCTCGAGGATATAGCGGGTGTCGATGCCCTCGCGCTGATAGAGGGAGACGAGGCGGCGGGCGTTGGCGTCCTGCCCGAGCTTGCAGGCGAAGACGGTATCGGCGCCGAAGCGCGCGAAGGAGATGGCGGAGTTCGCGCCCTTTCCGCCGGGGACATAGGAATAGCCGAGGTCGTTTTCCACGACGGTTTCGCCGGAATACGGGACGCGGCGCATACGCTGGACAAAATCGATATTGGCGCTGGAGATCACAAGGACGCGCTGTTTCTTTGCAGGCATGAAGAGGACCTCGCTTTCGGGCGGGGGGATTGCCGGGGGAGCCCGGCCGCCCCACGTGTGGGATTTATGAATGTTTTTCGCTTTATTATACAACAAAAAGCGCGGGAAATCAACAGAAAATCGCAGAAGCGTGGGAAAATGGGGGGATTTTCTGCGGCGCACATTTTATCTGCGCGCTGACGCTTGCGGGCGGGGAAGCCCCCGCGGGCAAGAGGCGCGCTCACCTTCGGCAAGCTCGCCGGACAGGCCGTTCAGTAATCTTCTCGAACGCTTCGAGAAATTGTCCATTTCACACGCTGCACATCATGTGTCATTGCGAGGAGGGACCTTCAGGTCCCGACGTGGCAATCCGTACCCCTACATGCGCGAATTATGATTTGCCTCATTGGTTAAATCACTCATGCAATTTGCGCGCTGGCGCTTGCGGATGATGGATCTTGCAGATCCGACGCTTTTTTCGCTTGCGCGGCTGGCGGACAAGAGGACCCTCGGGCCGGGCCCTCTTGTCAATCACCCGGCCCCAGAGGACGAGGAGGGAGGACCCTCCCC
>CACZSA010000380.1 GCA_902783705.1 uncultured Ruminococcus sp. | reverse complement strand
GCACAATGAGGCCCCGGTTTCAACAAGTTGAAACCATGGAGCCGGCCTCTTGTGAATCACCGCTCCCAAAGGAGAGGGAGGAGCGCTCTCCCCTCGGTTTCAGCAAAGCTGAAACCGGTTGGATATCCACCTCTACCCCCTCGGGGTCAACCTCATGTATAAATCGGAAGCTCCGTTCAATGGGGGCTAAGCGTGTGTCATAACAGGATTACAGGGGCCGTTCCCGGTTAGTCAAGCGGATAGTCTTGAAATACGCGCAACGCTGTTTCGTTGTTTATGCAATTCTTAATTCATCATTCTCTTCACGTCAGCGGTTCGAAGTCCGCGGCGCCGTGTTTGCAGAGGGGACAGACGAAGTCTTCGGGAAGCTCTTCGCCCTCGTAGACGTAGCCGCAGATCTTGCAGACCCAGCCCTTCTTGCCGTTCGATTCCGGCTTCGGCTTGACATTCTGCTGGTAATAGGTGTAGGTCATGGTATCCCGGTCGGAGAGGACGCGGGCCTCGGTCACGGTGCAGATGAACATGCCGTGCGTGTCGAGGTCGACGTAGCTCTCGACCTTGAGCGACATGAAGGAGTTGACATACTTCGGCAGGAAGACGAGCCCGTTGTCGGAACGCAGGACCTCCTGTCCCTCGAATTTGTCGACGTTTCTGCCGCTCCGGAAGCCGTAGCACTCAAAGACCGAGAACGGCGCGTCCGTCGAGAGGCAGTTGACGTTCATGACGCCCGTCTGCTGGATGACGTGATGCGAGTAGTTCTGCTTGTTGATCGTCACGGCGATGCGGTTCGGCGTGTTCGTCACCTGCGAGACGGTGTTGACGATGAGGCCGTTGTCGCGCCGGCCGTCGTTCGAGGTGACGACGTAGAGGCCGTAGCCGATGTTGAAGAGCGCGGTGAGGTCGTTCTTGTTCGCCTTCTCGGACGACTGCTGCTCATACTCGCGGCAGAGCTCGGAGGCGACGGTCTCGATGGCGGCCTTCGTCTCGTCGGTCATCGCGGACTTGATCGTCACGACGGGCTCGAGGATGGTGAGGTCCTTCGACTTCTCGAAGATCGCCTTGATGCCCTTCGCCGCCATGGGCGCCCAAGTGCCGTTCTCGATGATCGCGACGGTGCGCTTCTGGAAGTTCCGCTCGACAAGCGCTTCGAGGAAGTGGCACATGAAGGGGTAGATATCCGCGTTGTACGTCGTCGTCGCGAGGACGAGCTTGGAGTACCGGAACGCGTCCTCGACGGCCTCCGCGAGATCGGAGCGCGCGAGATCGGTCAGGACGACCTTCGGGCATCCCTTTTCACGCAGCTTGTCCGCCATGAGCTCGGCGGCCTTCTTCGTGTTGCCGTAGACCGAGGTATAGGCGACGAGGACGCCCTCGCTCTCGGGGGTATAGGACGACCAGGTATTGTAGAGGTTCAGATAATAGCCGAGGTTTTCGGTGAGGACCGGACCGTGGAGCGGGCAGATGGCGCGGATGTCGAACTTCGCGGCCTTTTTGAGGACCGCCTGCACCTGCGCGCCGTACTTGCCGACGATGCCGAAGTAGTACCGCCGGGCCTCGCATGCCCATTCCGCGTCCACGTCGAACGCGCCGAACTTGCCGAAGCCGTCCGCGGAGAAGAAGCATCCGTCGAGGGAGTCGTAGGTCATCATGACCTCGGGCCAGTGGACCATCGGGGCGAAGATGAAGGTGAGGGTGCGTCCGCCGAGATCGAGCGTATCGCCGTCCTTGACCTCGACGCGGTTGTCGAATTCCTTGCCGAAGAACTGCTTCATCATCGCGAAAGTCTTGGCATTGCCGACGATCGCGGCGGAGGGGTAGGTCTTCGCGAAGTTGGCGATATTGGCGGAGTGGTCGGGCTCCATGTGCTGGACGATGAGGTAATCGGGCTGACGGCTGCCGAGGATTTCGGCGAGGTTGTCGAGCCATTCATGACCGAAGCGCGCGTCGACGGTGTCGAAGACGGCGATCTTCTCGCCCATGACGACGTAGGAGTTGTAGCACATCCCGTCCGGCACGACGTACTGTCCCTCGAACAGGTCGATCTTGTAATCGTTCACGCCGGCATAAAAAACGGTGTCGGTGATTTTTTTCATAGATTCCTCCGAAATGGTTTTTTGGGATCAATCCTATTATATCGGATGGCGGGGGGAATGTCAAGGGAAAGGGGAATTAAGTATGAAAACTTCCGCGCACATTGCTTGAACCGCTCATGCAATGTGCGCGCTGACGCTTGCGGATTTTGGATCTTGCAGATCCATTATTTTTTTCGCCTGCGCGGCTGGCGGACAAGAGGACCCTCAGGCCGGGCCCTCTTGTCAATCACCCGG
>CACZSA010000379.1 GCA_902783705.1 uncultured Ruminococcus sp. | reverse complement strand
TATTCGTATTTCTCCGCCGACGGCAGATCGTCATACGGAGACTGTGCCCTCAGCTCCTCCCACGTAGCGGGAAGGGAGCGCAGGAAGTTCAGATATCGTACAAACGTCGGAGAATCGAAGGAACAGGTTCCCGCACTCCGATCCAAGAAGGCAGAAAAGCCGTAAACGCCGAAAATGATTTCGGATGCGATCTGCTGAGAGAGGGATGGGATGAGCACAACGTCTTCGGGAAGGGATTCGGCGAAATCGAGAAAATCGTCCAGCGTCCATCCGCTCTGCCCCGCGTATTTGCCGAGCAGGGCGTCGTTTCCTATGATGGTCTCTACAGTGAACTGTTCGGTGATGCCCCACAATGCGCCGTCGTCCGCTGTGTACAGTTCGAGAATCGCACCGAACACGGTGTCCCGGTTGACCGTATCGTCCGCGTCAAGGAAGGGGGTGAGGTCCTGATACAGCTTTTTCTCCCGCATGGTGACGGCGACGGTTTCCCGGACGCCCGGCGTGATGACAAGATCGGGTTTGACTGTTCCCGTTACCATATCGAGCACCAGCTTATCGCGTCCTGCCGTGGGATCGAAGGAGGTATTGTATTCGCTGTAATCCATGGCGATAATCTTCACGCCTTCGTCTTTCTCGAATTTTGTGAGTCTGGACTGATGCACCTCGTCGAGTCTGTCTGCATACGCCACCGTCACGGTCGGGCCGGTCCATTCTTCTTCGGGTTCGGTCTCCGGCGGCTTCCAGTCCGAGCGGCCGCCGGTCTTTTTGGAATCTTTCTGACACGAGGTGAATAAGAGGAGGAATGCCAGAATAACGGTTATAATTCTTTTCATCTGTGTATATCCTTTCTAAAGTTGTCGATTCTTGCGCAGTCCTGCGGTTCACGGTGTTCCATAGATGCTCTGTGCGATCCGGATGATCTCTTCTTTTGAGGCGCTCCATGTTTGAATGTTGTAGGTATACCCCGTGTCGGTCCATGACAGGTAATAAGTGATTTCTCCGGAGTTCGTCCCCTTTTCGTCGTCGACGATGTACACAAGCATCCCTTCATAGGGGCCGATATGCACCGTTTCATGCCGGATGTCCAGCTCGGAGGAACTGAACTGACTGTTGCCCATCATATTGACTCCTTCCTGTATGCGCCATCGGTCATAATAGAAAACTCCCTGCTTGCCGTCGGTGGTCATATAGGTCAGATGGACCAGATCGGGATATATCTCTTCCTTTGTGACAGCAAACCGCTTCGGCATCCACGTCGGGCGGTCCGATACGGGAGGCACAGCATCCTCTCCCTCTTCGTTCTCCACGAAATGAAATTCAAGGTGTTTCGGGGAATCCGCTTTCACGAATACACGGGTAAACGCGCCGCGCCCGGGTCCCGCCGCGATGACCGTAATCGTCAGCGCAAAGAGGATCGCGACCGCCGTAACGAGGAATCCCGCCGTGCTCCGGGAGATGCGCCAGAGCCCGTCGAGCCATCCCCGCCGCCTCTCCTGTCTGATCGCCGCGCGAATCGCCTCATCCGTCTCCGCCGAGATCTCGATCCCGTCCGTGTCGATCTCACGGAGCGCGTCGACCTCCTCCCGCATCCACTCCCGCGCGCCTTCGCGGAGGAGAACACCCTCTCTTTTCTCATCCTTCCTCGCCATCTTCCCTGAGCTCCTTTCCGATTCGCTGTAAACTTCTGTGCAGTACGGTCCCGACCGTCGCGCGCTTCATGTGGTATGCCTCGGCGATCTCGTCGTAGGATCGTTCGAAATAGTAGCGCTCGATCACGATCTCCCGCGCGGGAGAATCGAGGCGGTCGATCGCGCGGCGGACCTGCTCGATCCGCTCCCTCCGGAGAAGAACCGCCTCCGGTCCCTCCGCCGTGTCGTCCGATTCGGGAGGTCCTTCCCCGTCTTCTTCCCCGATCCGTACAAAACGGACCTTCCCTGCATGACGGCGGTAATTCGAGACGACGTTGCGGATCATCATGACGAGATTTCCCCATCGGATTTCCTCAGGCTGACCGACAAAGCGGACCCTGTAGCGCAAAACCTTCAAATATACCTCCTGCGTGAGATCCTCGACGGTCGCGCGGTTCTGTGCGAACGATACGCCGAGGAGCTTTGCGATCATCGCCGCAGTCCGCTCGCGCGTCTCTTCGTAAAAAGCGGCAAGTTCGTCCTCCCCGTCCGGGTCGTGTCTCTCCATGAGCGTCCAGATCATCCCGTTTCTCCATTGTCCGATTGGTTTTATCCTCAGTATATCACATTCCGCCGACATGCGCAAGGCTTTTGTCAAATCCATATCTGCCCTTCTGTAAGGAAATACACCCGACCCGAATAAATATTTCAGAAAAAAACAAAAAAAACACAGAAAAAGTAAAAAAACCGGAGGCCATGCATGGCTTCTCCGGTCCTGTTGTGATTCCGCTCATTCCTGCCGCGCGCGCTCGGTGAGGCGGGTCCGCTCGCGCAGGGCGTCCGCGAGTACCGCTTCCTCGGCGCATCCCCATTCGTCCCGGAGGCTCGCGACGATCCGATCCCAGACGGCTGCAGCTTCGCGGTACTTCCCCTGGATCTCCCGGATCAGGGCGACGGCCTCGAGAGCGTCGATCAGGCGGGGACGCTCCGGGTCCGTCTCGTAGGCCTCCTCGTAATACCGGACGGCGCGCTCGTAATCGGCCTTCTTCGCGTAATACTGCGCCGTCTCGAAGAGGAATCCGTCGTCCCCGGCGAACTCCTCGAGCCCCGCCTCCATGATCCGGTCCGCCGCCTCCTCATCGAAGCGCGCGAGGGCGATGTGGGCCTCGTAGACAGCCGCCATCATGGGCTTCATTCCGGGGAGGGTGCGCATGATCCCGAGGGCCGCCTCCGCCTCGTCCGCCCGATGATCGGCAAGGAGGTTGTCGATCAGATAGTAGTACGGCGAGACCGTGTCGGGATGCTCGCGGGCCAGGCCGCGGAAGAAGTCGATCACACGGCTGTGCTGTCCGGCGTTCCAGTCCCAGACCGCCGCGCCCTCCGCCCGTCCAAGCAGCCACTGGCACCGTTTCACGCCCGGTTCGGCTTCCATCGATTCCCGCGCATAGCGGCTCACCCGTTTCGCGTCCGCGTCCATGCGGCTGTGATACAGCTCGGCGAGGAGGGAAAGGGCCTCCGTGCGTGCCTCTCCGTCCTCCGTCTGCTCGGTGAGGAAGTCCTCGTAATCGCGGAATTCGTCGGCGGGGATCTCCGCGTCCCATTCGACACGGCTGGCGATGCGGCGCATGCGCTGTTCCCGCGTCAGGTCGAAGAGATCGTCGATTGTCACGCCGAAGATCTCCGCGATGGACGGCAGGAGCGTAATGTCCGGCATGGCGGCGCGGTTTTCCCATTTCGAGACGGACTGCGCGGTGATGCCGAGGCGGTCCGCCATCTCCTCCTGCGTGAGCCCCGCGCGGTTCCGCAGCTGTCTGATTTTCATTCCAAGTTCCATGATTCTACACTCTCCTGTTCATTCTCCGGCGCGCCCGGTGACTGTATGATACCACATTCCCCGCAGGATTGCAACAACGCAGTTTTCGCCTTCGCACAACCGCCGGTTGAGTCGAAAAAACGGAAAAGGGGTTGTCGCAAAACAAATCTGGTGCTGGTTGACTTCATGACAAAATAAAGCTTGTCATTGCGAGGAGCGAGCCCTAAGGCTCGTGACGT
>CACZSA010000378.1 GCA_902783705.1 uncultured Ruminococcus sp. | reverse complement strand
TCCTCGCAATGACAAGCTTTCGTTTGTTATGAAATCAACCGGCACCAGATTTGTATTGCGACAGTCCCTTTTACCTTTTCCTTCTCCCTTCCTCAGACCCTGTCCTCATACCGCTCTGCCGTGATGATCCCGTCCTGCACATGCAGGCGGCAGATCCGGGCGGTGCGGCGCTCGACGTAGCCCTCGTCGTTCTCCGGGCGGATATCACGTCCGTGATAGATCGCGTAGTATTCGCCCTTCCATTTCAGGACGGAGTGGTGCCCGACCCCCTCCTCGAAGCCGTTCTTGATCATCACGGGATCGAACGCGCCGTCCTTTGTGTGCTTGACGAAATCGACCTTCGTGAGGTCCTCCTCGTCGCTTCTTGCGGCGGCGTATCCGATGTGATATGTGTCGTTCTCGTAGCACGCGCCGGAGTACATCACATACTGCCAGCCGCCCTCGCGGAACCAGAACGCGCCTTCGATCGTGTGCCAGTCGCGGCCGTCGCCGAAGCGGTTGCGCCGGAAGATCTCCTCGTCGCACGTCGGGATGATGACTTCCTTCGGCTCGCGCGCCGGGGTGACGGGATCGAGCAGGCGGTCGACGTAGACGCGGGTGCCGATGCGCCCATTCTCCGCCTTGCGGTTGTCCTCCGCGTACCAGAGGAAGAGTCCCGCCCCGGTCTCGACCACGTGGGCGTCGATGGAGAACCGGTCGAAGAGGCGGACGGGCGAGCCAAACGGCCCGAGCGGGGACTTCGCCTGCATGACGTGGAGATTTTCGAACGTCCCGGGCGTGTCGCAGGAGAAATAAAGATAATATGTGTCCCCGACCCGGATGATGCAGGGCGCCCAGTACGCGTGCCCGTCCGGGATGGACGCGACGATCCCCTCGAAGGCCCAGAGACCGAGCGGGGAGTCCGCAGAATACGCCTCGACGCCGTTCCCCGCCGTGACGTACAGGTAGAAGCGGCCCCCGTCCTCGAAGATGAACGGATCGGGCTGGCTGCGGACGCAGTTTTCGCCGAAATTCAGTTTCATAAAAACAAACTCCTTCCGATGCGGAATCAGATACTGTTCTGATTATAGCATACGGAAGGGGTTTTTGCAAGATTTTATTTCCCGCGCGCCGCCGCGTTCCGCTTCACGTTTCGCCGCCAGAGGGGAAAGGTGAAGCAGAAGCCGAGGAAGGGCGGCACCGCGCAGTTCATGATCTCCGCGTCCGTGAGGATTCCCGTGAGCATCCCTGCGGCAAAGAGCGCGGCAAAGGCGAGCGAGAGCACGAAGAGCAGGGACGTGCGGATCCTGCGCCATTTTTCCATTAAAAATCAGGTCCTTTCGTCGGTTGTGGGCGGGTTTATTTGGGATCCTCCTCCCAGAAGAGCTCGTCGAGGGTTTTGCCGAGCGCGCGGCAGATCGCGATGCAGAGCCTGATCGTCGGGTTGTAGTCTCCCTTCTCGATCGCGTTGATCGTCTGACGCGACACGCCGACGAGCGAGGCCAGCGCCTCCTGCGAGAGGTCCTTCGCCGCGCGCGCGGATTTCAGCCGGAGATTTTTCATTCGCCCTCACCGTCCTCCGCGCTCCGGCGTCCCCGGAACCAGTGTATGACGAAGGCCGCGAGGACGACAAGGAAGAGCGCTGCCACCGGAAGCTGGACTCCGTCGAAGGTCAGCCGTCCGTCGGAGAAGGCCTTGCCGTCGAGGAACTTCGGGATGCCGATGAGCAGATTGGACGCGATCATGAGCAGAAGGAAGACGAGCGTGGTCTTTGGGTTTTCCCGGAGCGAGAGATAGGCGTCCTTCGCAATCGCTGTGATCGCAAAGATCGCGACGCCGAGGAGAACCGGGAGGAGCGGACCGACCGTCTGATCCGCGAAGGAGATACCGCCCGCCTCGAGGCAGACGTAGAGAAGCTCGAAGAACGAAGTGGTGAAGAACGCGTATTTGAACGCCTCCCCGCGCGCGGCGGTCTGCCGTTCGTCGAAGTCCGCCTGTTTCCCCGAGGTGAGCCGCTTGATGAGATACACGATTACGACCAGTGTGACGCCGCAGAGCGCGCCGAGGAGCCACGAGAGATTTTTCTGCATGAGAGATGCCTCCTTTGTTATGATGGCACGATTATACCACACGCCGGACAGAATGTCAAGTATTTATGACAAAATTTCTGGAATATTTTTCGATAAGTTCCGGATCGGAGACAAAAAGACAGCCGGACCGTTTGAGATCCGGCTGTTGCGTTCAGATATCCGCGCCGTGGATGAGGAGCTTCGTGATATAGAGCGCGGCGCCTTCGCCCTGCAGATTGTAGGCGAGCGGGATGGGTTCTCCGATGCCCGCGGCGACGCAGCTGATCGAGCAGTTGACGGTGAGCGTGCGTCCCGTGCCGATCTCCCCGGAGGTGAGGCGGGAAAATCCGGCGTTGATGATGCCGCCGTGCGTGACGCCGATGACCGTTTTCCGCCCGGAGACCTCGAGCATGTCGTCGATCGCGCGGAGCATCCGGGCCGCCGCCGCCGGGACCGTTTCGACGTTGCCCGCCTGACGCTCGCCGCCCGGAAAGAGCTGCTTGCGCTCCGCGAGGGTGAGGCCGGAGAGGGAGCCGTAGTCCCGCTCGATCAGGCTGTCGAGGACGGTCGGCGGGGGAAGGGCGAGCGAGTCGGCGATGTAGCGCGCCGTGTCGCAGGCCCGGGAGAGCGGGGAGGTGCAGACGCAGGAGAACATGACGCCATTCTGCCTCGTCCCTTCGATCACGCAGGAGAGTCCCTTCGCCTGCGCGTGTCCCGCCTCGTTGAGCGGAACGTTTTCGCGTCCCTGCAGCCGCTTGATGAGGTTCCAGTCGGTCTGACCGTGCCGCACAAGACAGACGAGGGCGCGGCCTTCGAGGAGGTAATGCGCCGCGAGCTGCGGGTTGACGAGTAAGAAGGGCGTGGTGGGCAGCGTCCTGCCGTGTCTGAACTGCGTCACGGGATGACCTCCTCCGATTGAAATACTTATCTTTTTATATTATACTCAAAGAGGCGCACCGTGTCAAGGCGGGAGGGGGCCGGAATCGAAATTTATGCTTGATAAGAGCGCGGAAATATGATATACTGTAGGAAATTCTACCACACGGAGAAAGATTATGGAACAGACTGAACGCATCCGCGCGATGGAGGAGCTTCTCGACCGATCCCGCGCGGCGCTGGACCGGCTGAACGACGCGCTCGACGGCTATACGGCAGCCCGCGAGGGGATCCGCCGGCTCGAGGCCTATTATACGGGGGAGGACTGGCGGCGCGACTTCGAGGACGACGAGGAGGGACGTCTGCCCGCCGATCTGAAACGCGGCGTTCTCTCGGAGGACGGCATTTACGACCTGCTCGAGGACGACCGCGCGCTCCTCGTCCGTCTGCTTGAGACGGCGGCGGACACGCTTCGGAGGGGATGATATGGATAAAAAGATCATTTCCGAATTCTATATCGCGTCCGAGGTCCCGGAGGGCGGCGTCACGCTCTTCACCCTCACACAGGACGGCGTACTCGCCGAAAGATCGAAGATCCCCATGCCCTCGCCCTCGTGGACCGAGGTGATCGGGGGGCGGGTCTGCGCGGTCCTGCGGGACAGGGAAGCCGGGGAGGCTTACGCGGAGTATTCGATCCCGACGGGCAGACGGGTGTACGGCCCCATCCCCACGCGCGGCGTCTCGGTCTGTCACTTTGCGAAGGACGGGGACGACGTCTACTGCGCGAACTACACGACCGGAAGCGTCCTGCACATCCGGGACGGCAGGTCGGTCCTCCACGCGCATGCAGTCCCGCGTGACGGCGAGCTCGGACCGGACAGAGGACGTCAGGAGCGGCCCCACTGCCACCAGTGCCTCCTCTCGCCGGACCGCCGCTTCCTCCTCGTGTGCGACCTCGGCCTCGACTCCGTTTTCGTCTACGACCGGGATATGAACTTTGTCTCGAAGGGAAAGGTCCCCGGAGGCCACGGCGCGCGCCACGGGATCTTCTCGCCCGACGGGAAGACGCTCTACGTCCTCGCCGAGATGGGCAGCTCCGTCACGGCGTTCGACTGGGAGGGGGAGGCCGGGCGGCTGACCTACCGGGAGAATCTCGCCGTCTGCCCGGATCACGAAGGACTGACGGACGCCGCCTCGATCGTGCTCTCGAAGGACGGGCGGCACCTCTACGCCTCGAACCGCGGCACGGCGAACAAGATCGCGCACGTCACGACGGAGGGCGGGCTCCGGCTCGTCTCGCTCGTCCCCTCGGGCGGCGACCATCCGCGGGCGATTTCGCTGGTCGGCGGCGGGCGCTTCCTCGTCGTCTGCAATTCCTTCTCCGACAACCTCTCGCTCTTCTCCGTCGGGGAGGACGGCGAGCTCACCTGGGTCCGCGATCACGCCGTCCCGCATCCGCTGTGCGTGAACGAGATCTGACGAAAACGCCTCTATAAAAGCCAAAACTGCCGCACTTCGGTCCGGCAGTTTTTTCGCAGTCTGCGGCGGGGGCATTATCCCTCCCGGTGCTCGTCGATGAGCCGCTTCAGCTCGTCCGCTTCCTCTTCGGAGATCTTCTTTCCGTTCATGAAGGAGACGAGAAAGCACGGCAGGGATCCGGAGAAGGTCTCCGAAACGAAGCGTTCGCTCTCGACCCGGCGCACCTCCTCGCGGGAGACGAGGGAGGTGACGGTCGAATGCTCGTTCTTCGCCATGCCTTTTTCGCACATCTTGCGGAGCATGGTGAAGGTCGTGGATTTCTTCCAGCCGAGCGTCTCCTCGCAGAGGTCGACCAGACGCATGGATCCCACGGGCTCGTTGTCCCAGATCACGGTCATCAGGCGGAAATCGCTCTCCGCAATTCTTCGGTTTTCGTTCATGTCGGTATTCCTTTCCCGCCCCCGATGCTGAGGATCAGAGGGCCTCGGCGTCTCTGTTCATGGTCAGTTTATCACAATAGACCCTGAATGTCAAGTCTTTTTTCGGAAATTTCTGTGTCATTTTCACAAAACATTTTCGTCGAAAACTCTTGACAGTTTCTTCACAATATGTTAAAATAATAGGCGTGGAACCCCGATGGAAGGAGATGGACATGACGATGAAACAGAACCTGAAAATCCTCAGCATCGTTCTGATGCTTGCGCTTATACTCGGCATGACAGCCGCTTTCGCCTCCGCCGCCGGAGAAGTCGCGGAAGAGGCCCCGCAGCAGGAGGAGGTCGTGGTAAACGACGCGGAGATCTCCATGGAGCTCGAGGCGAAGATGATCGCCCCGCAGACCTTCGACTTCGGTCTGGTCGCCGCCTCTGCCGCCGTCGTCTCCCTCGCCGGATTCGCCCTCGCGCGCAAGAAGAGATAACCCACCCCGGAATCCCGAGCAGCCGTTCGCCCGATCGGCTGCTTTTTCCTTGCCTTTTTCCGCCGTTCATGCTATAATGAAAGAAAAAAAGAAACCGAGGCTTTGTCATGCATTTTCTCATCATCAACGGTTCTCCGAAGGGGGAGAACAGCATCACCCTGCAGACGTCCCTCTACCTTGAAAAGAAGAATCCCGCCCACCGCTTCACCGTCCTCGACGCGGGCCACCGCCTCCCGTACTGGGAAAAGCACCCGGACGAGGCGGCGGAACAGATGCGCGAGGCGGACTGCGTGATCTTCTCTTATCCCGTCTATACCTTCCTCGTCCCCGCCCAGCTCGTGCGCTTTCTCGAGCTCGTGAAGGGGACCGGAGTCGATTTCACGGGGAAGTACGCCACCCAGATCAGCACCTCGAAGCATTTCTACGACATCACCGCCCATCGCTTCATCCGCGAGAACGCGCAGGACATGGGGATGCGGTACGTCGACGGTCTCTCTGCGGACATGGAGGACCTGCTCTCCGAAAAGGGAAGGGAGGAGGCCGAGAAATTCTTCCGCTATCTCCTCTTCAATATCGAGAACGGCCTCTCAGAGCCCGCGGACGCCTTCCCCGCGCCCGCACACCGTCCCGTCACGGTGACGAGGTGCACGAAGGAGAAGCCCGGGCGGGTCGTGATCGTCGCGGACCTCGGCGAGGAGGACCGGCAGCTCGCCGACATGATCGCGCGGTTCCGGGCACGCCTGCCGATCGGGACGGACGTCGTGAACCTGCGGGAGATCGGGATCCGGGGCGGCTGCCTCGGCTGCTTCCGGTGCGCGTCGGACGGCGTGTGCGTCTACCGGGACGGATTCGCCGACCTGCTCCGCGAGCGCATCCAGACGGCGGACGCCATCGTCACGGCCTTCACCGTGCGGGATCACGGAATGGGCTCGCTCTTTAAGATGTACGACGACCGACAGTTCTGCAACGGGCACCGGACCGTCACGATGGGCATGCCGATGGCGGCGCTCGTCTCGGGCAATCTCCCGGCGGAGGAGAATCTGCGCAATGTCCTCGAAGCCCGCGCGGAGACCGGAGGGAATTTCTGGTGCGGCGCGGCATCGGACGAGCGGGACCCCGACGCCGAGATCGACCGGGTAGCCCTGCGCCTCGCGTACGCGCTGAGGACAGGACACACGCGCCCGGCGAATTTCTGGGGCGTCGGCGGAATGAAGATCTTCCGCGACCTGATCTGGCAGATGCAGGGTCTGATGCGCGAGGACCACAAATTCTTCAAGGCCCACGGGCAGTATGATTTCCCCCAGAAGCACCGCGCCCGGATGCTCGCGATGTACGCGGTCGGGGCGATGAATGCAAATCCGAAGCTGCGGCGGAAGCTCGGCGGGAAAATGACCGAGGGGATGCTCATGCCCTACAGGGCGGTGCTGAAAAAGGCGGACGCCGGACGGGCATCGGACAGGAAATAAAAGGAGAGGCCGGATGAAACGCCCGAATATCGTTTTTCTCTTCTCGGATCAGCAGCGGTACGACACCGTGAGCTGCTACGGAGCCGTCCCCGGCGCGCCGCTCGGGCTGACGCCGAACCTCGACAAAATGGCGGCGGAGGGGGTGCGCTTCGATCTCGCGATGACCTGCCAGCCCGTCTGCGGACCCGCGCGCGCCTGCCTCCAGACCGGGCTCTACCCCGATTCCATCGGCTGCACGATCAACGACCGCGCCCTCCCCGGGGACGTGCCGACCGTGGCGTCGCTCATGAACGCGGCGGGATATGAGAC
The DNA here is from genome assembly GCA_902783705.1 of uncultured Ruminococcus sp. Classification (GTDB taxonomy): domain Bacteria; phylum Bacillota; class Clostridia; order Oscillospirales; family CAG-272; genus UMGS1696. Next base: position 5,218 of record CACZSA010000378.1, on the reverse strand, counting down.
GGCCTACGTCGGCAAATGGCACCTCGCGTCGCAGAATTCCTTCGCCTCGCCGCCCGCGCCCGACACGTTCGACTGCAAGACGAAGCCGATCCCGCCCGAACGCCGCGGCGGCTACCGCGACTACTGGATGGCGGCGGACGTGCTCGAATTCACCTCCCACGGATACGGCGGATATGTGTACGACGGGGACGGGAAGCGCGTGGATTTCGACGGCTACCGCGCGGATTTTCTCGCGGACCGGGCGATCGAATACATCCGCCGTCCGAAGGAGAAGCCCTTCTTCCTCTTCGTCTCCTGGCTCGAGCCGCATCACCAGAATGACCACGACCGCTGCGAGGCGCCGGCGGGATGGGCGGAGCGGTACGCCGAATATGAGGTCCCGGGCGATCTCGCGGGGACGGACGGGGACTGGCGAGAGGAGATGCCCGCCTACCTCGCCTGCTGCCGGAGCCTCGACGAGAACGTCGGACGGATCCTCGATGCGCTCCGCGTGACCGGACAGCTTGAGGACACCCTCGTGATCTACACCTCGGACCACGGATGCCACTTCCGCACGCGCAACGGCGAATACAAGCGCTCCTGCCACGACGCGAGCCTGCACGTCCCCTTGATCATGCGGGGACCGGGCTTCTTCGGCGGGGTGACGGTGGAGCGGCTCACGAGCCTGATCGACCTGCCGCCGACCCTCCTCGACGCGGCGGGGATCACGCCCCCCGGAAACCTGCCCGGTCATCCGCTCGCCCCGCTTGCCGCCGACCCGACCTCCTGTGTCCGGGACGAGGTCCTCGTGCAGATCAGCGAAGCCGGACGGGGCCGCGCGATCCGGACGACGGACGCGACCTACTGCGCGATGATCGACGAGGCGGACGGCGATCCCGATCTCTATCACGAGGCGTACTGCTACGACAACCGGACCGATCCCGCGCAGAGGAACAACCTCGCCGGAGATCCCGCGCACCGGAACATGCGGGAGGCTCTGCGCGGACGGCTCGTCTCCGCGGTGCTCCGGGAGGAGGGACGGCGGATCCGCGTTCTCGAAAAGACCTGAAAAAAGAAAAATCCAAATAAATCCGAAAAACTTTTCTCCCTCCGCCAATATTGCGCGAGAAAATCCGACTGTATTCCATGAAGACCACCGGATGGATCCGGGGAAAGGAGAAAATCATGGACGACTGTGAGATCGTCGGGCTGTACTGGCAGCGAAGCGAAGACGCGATCCCGGAGACCGAACGCAAATACGGCGCCTTCTGCCTCTCGCTCGCGCGGAACCTCTCAGATACGCGGGAGGACGCGGAGGAGTGCGTGAACGACACGTATTACGAGGCATGGACGTCGATGCCCGAGGAGCGGCCCGGGAATCTCGGGGCATGGCTCGGACGGGTGGTGCGGAACATCGCCGTCGACCGATTCCGCAAAAACCGCGCGCGGAAGCGGGACGGGCGGATGGATCTGCTCTTGGACGAGCTGGACGAATGTGTCCCGGACCCGTCGGCGGACCCGGAGCGGGCGTCGGAATCGGCACAGATCGCGGCGGCACTCGACCGCTGGCTGAGGACGCTGGACGCGGAGGACCGGAGACTGTTCCTGCGGCGGTACTGGTACGGCGACGCGCTGAACCGGCTGGCGGAGGCCGGGGGCGAGGACGCGGCAAGGCTCGCGCAGCGGATGTTCCGGCTCAGAAAGAGTCTGCGGCGCGCATTGGAGAAGGAGGGGATCGGATTATGAGTGAGAAGAGCGAAAAGCTGTTCTTGGCGATCGGCGAGGTCGGAGAGGATCTCGCGATGGGCGCGGGGGAGGAGCCTCTGCGCCATAAAAAACGGGCATGGACCCGGTACGCGGCGTCTGCGGCGGCGGTCCTTGTCGGGGTGACGGCGGTCGTGTGGACCTTCGCGAAGAGCGCGACGAGGACGTATGCCGTGGCGGAGGCCGTCTATCCGGAGACCGTCGAGCGGATTCCGGAGACGCCGGAGATCGGGGAATTCCTCGCGTCGAGCGTCCCCGTATTCATGGACGGCGAGGCAGGGAAGAACCGCGTGTATTCGCCCGTCAACCTCTATGTCGCGCTCGGGATGCTCGCCGAGTGCACGGACGGTGAGAGCCGGGCAGAAATCCTCGCGCTCCTCGGCGGGGAGAGCATCGAAGAGCAGCGGGCGGCGGTCACGGCGGTCTGGAAGAAGGTGTTCCGGGATTCGGAGTACGTGAAATGCCTGCTCGCGAACTCCCTCTGGCTGAACGAAGAGGCCGCAATCAAGGAGAGCCTCCCCAAACGCCTCGCCGCGGACTACTATGCCTCGACATTTCGCGGGCGGATGGGGGACGCGCAGTATGACCGTGCCTTCGCCGACTGGATGAACCGTCAGACGGCAGACCTGCTCGCGGATTCCGTGAACAATCACCGGTTCAGCGAGCGCGGGATCCTGACGCTTGCCTCGACCGTGTATTTCCGCGGCCGCTGGAGCGACGAGTTCGACAAATCCGCCACCGCGCCAGGCGTTTTCCACGCGCCGGACGGGGACGTGACGGCGGATTTCATGCACAGCACGCAGGGCATGGTCGTGTTCCGCGGCGAGCGCTTCACGGCGATTGCGCGCTCCTTCACGATGAATGCGCAGATGTTCTTCTTCCTCCCGGATGAGGGTGTGACGCCGGAGGCGCTTGCCGCCGATCCCGAATTTCTCTCCGTCATCACGGATTGGATGGAATTTGACGAACAGATTCCGGCCGTCGTCGAGCTTGCCCTGCCGAAATTCGACGTCTCCTCCGAGACCGATCTCACAGGCGGTCTGCAGACGCTCGGCGTGACCGATGTGTTCGATCGGGCGGCGGCGGACTTCACTCCGCTTGCCGACGGGGGCGGTATCGCGCTCAGCGAAGCGAAGCACGCCGCGCGTGTCGCAATCGATGAAGAAGGATGCACGGCGGCGTCGTATGTGCTCCTCGAGATGGACGGCGCCGGTGCTTTTGAAGAACAGAAGCTCGCGCTGACCTTCGACCGTCCGTTCCTCTTCGCCGTTACGGAAGCCGATCTCCCGCTCTTCGTCGGGATCGTGAACACGCCTGCGGAATGAGAATGAGAGAGAATGAAATAAAGAAATCCGTCCTTCTTCGGGGCGGATTTCCCATGGACGGAGGCATTTATTCCGGCTTCTCCAACTCGACCAGCCGCTCCTCTGTGTCCTCCTCGGGTTTGGATTTCCCCGTGAGGCGGAAACCGTGCCGCTCGTAAAACCGGATCGCGCGGACGTTCTTCTCAAGCGCCCAGAGACGCCGCCCGCCCGCGGAGACTGCGGCCTCGAGCAGGAGGGAGCCGATCCCCTGTCTCTGGAGACACGGTTCGACGAAGAGGCGGCGGATCTCCTCGCCCTCGCGCGTGACGAAGCCCTTCACCGCGCCGTCGTCGTATACGAGCGTGTTCCCGGGAAAGCCCTGTACGCGGAGCAGCCCCTCGACGTGCGGGACGGTGAACTCGTGGAAATAGAATTCGTCGTCGCGAAAGATCGGGTAGAAATGGAGGCGGTAGCAGAAGACGAGGATCTCGGCGGCGCGGAGGGCGTCTTTCCGGCGGGCCGGACGGATCGGATTCATCGGTCCTCCCCTCTCCGGATCGTGTAATAGACGCACCGATGCGCCGCGCCGCGCCATTCGATCGTCTCGGCCTCGCCCGTCGGCGTCATGCCGTTCTTCTCCATCACGCGGCGGCTGGCGGTGTTCTCCTCGAAGAAGCCCGCCCGGATCGTCTCGTAGCCGCGCGCGAAAAGGGCGTCGATCGTCTGGCGGAGCGCCTCGGTGCCGTAGCCGCGGTTATGCAGATCGGGCCGGATGACGTAGCCGACCTCCGCCGTCGTGCCGGAGAGGGAGACGTCGTTGACGAATCCGATCATGAGCGTCCCGTAGGACACGGCGCGGACGAAATGCGCGGGATCGGTCGAGAGATCGCGCAGGCGGCGGAACAGAGGCATCGCGGCCTCGTCGTTCGGGTAATCCGGGAGAAGGTAGGTGCGGTTGATGATGTTGTCGCGCAGCAGGGCGAGGCAGTCGCGCGTGTCGCCGTCCGTGATCGGACGCAGGGTGACGGGGGCAGTCGCATATTTCATGGGAAACCTCCGGAAATCTTGTTTTTCTCCATTATAGCACAACCTCCCGGAGATTGCAATGCGCAGGACACGGAGGCTTGACGGAATCCGCGCGGTGTGCTATAATATTACAGAAAACCCGAAGCTTTGGAAAAATCCGAAACGCATCCAAGGAGCATCCGATGAACAACCCGATCCGAAAGAACGCCGCGCGCGTCCTCTGCCTCCTTCTCGCGGGGATCATGATCCTCGCCTCCTGCGCGAAGAGCGAGCCCGACGCGGCGCAGAATACGTCCTCCGTACCGCAGTCTGACGCACCGGCAGACGACGCCGAGACCGAGGCGCCCGAGACCGAGGCCCCGAAGCCGCTCGATTATCTCGGCGCGCACGATTTCGAGGGCCGGACCTACACCGTCCTCGTCAGCGGCATGGACAACAGCGAGTGGCGGCAGAACAACATCGACGCCGACGCTGAGAACCCCGAGATCATCAATTCGAGCCGCTTCAACCGCAACATCGAGGTCGAGGACACCCTGAACGTCACGATTGCCTCGATCGAGCAGTTCGGCAACGGCGGCATTGTCATGGGCGAGCTGAAGGCGGCGGTCAAGGCGAACGACGAGATCTACAACTCCACCCAGCTCTGCATGACCGACGCCGCGAAGATCACCCTCGAGGGCTATTTCGCCGATCTCATGACCCTGCCCGGCGTCTCGCTCTCCGAGCCGTGGTGGGACGCGCGCGCCGTCGAGGACATGACGATCCGCGGACAGCTCTACCACGCCGTCAACGCGCTCTGCATCGCCTCGTACAACGCGACCTTCGCGATCCTCTTCAACAAGGAGCTCGCCGCGGAATATCACCTCGAATCGCCCTATGAGGACGTCCTCGACGGCAAATGGACCTACGACGCGTTCAAGAACATGATGACCGGCGTCTCGACCGACCTCGACAGCAACGGGAAGATGGACGACCACGATCTCTTCGGCCTCTGCCTCTGGGTCGATTCGATCACCGGGGCGGTCAACTCCGGGCTCGAATACTGCGCGCAGGTCGGCGAGGACGGACTGCTCGCCCTGACGCTCGACACGGAGCGCGTGCAGGACATCGTCGACAAGTTCATCTCCTTCGCCGCCGATCCGGAG
>CACZSA010000377.1 GCA_902783705.1 uncultured Ruminococcus sp. | reverse complement strand
GACAAGAGGGCCCGGCCCGAGGGTCCTCTTGTCCGCCAGCCGCGCAGGCGAAAAAAACATTCGACTTGGTCGATCCCAAATCCGCAAGCGCCAGCGCGCAAGGCGGAATGAATGATTCAAGCAATGATGTGATCAAAATCACACATGAAGGAGTACGGATTGCCACGTCAGGACCTGAAGGTCCTTCCTCGCAATGACACATAAAGTGAAGTTTATGAAATGGACATTTTCCCGGAAACGTTCGAGAGTTAACCGAACGGCCTGTTCCGCGAGCTTGCCGAAGGTGAGCTCGCCTCTTGTCCCCGGGCACTGCCCGGAAGAAGGTGATTTTTTCGTATGAAAATCCTCAATATTCTTTCCGACAGCAATATCGGCGGCGCGGGACGCCTCCTCGTCCATTACCTCCGCAATTTTGACCGCGCGCGCTTCGACGGCTGGGTCGCCCTGCCGAAGGGCTCCGCCCTCATCCCCGCCGTGCGGGAGACCGGCTTCCCCGTCATCGAGCTGGAATACGGCGCGGATCAGAGCTGGGACCGCCGCTCCGTCGGGGAACTGCGCCGCGTCATCCGCGAACTGCGCCCCGACATCGTCCACTGCCATTCCTCCCTCTCCGGGCGCGTCGCCGCATGGCTCGAGCACGTCCCCGGACGCTTCTACACCCGTCACAGCGTTTTCCCCCCGTCGAAAAAGCTCACAACCTTCCCCGGAAAGCAGCTCAACGGCCTCCTCAACCGCGTCCTCTCGACCGACATCGTCGCCGTCGCGGAGGCCGCGAAGAAGAACCTCACCGACACGGGCGTCCCGGCGGACATGATCACGGTCATCATCAACGGCGTCGAGCCCCTGCGCGAAGTCACCCCGGCGGAATGCGAGGCGCTCCGGGACGCGCTCGGCGTCGGGCGGGATGATTTCGTATGCGGCATCATCGCGCGGCTGGAGGATTACAAGGGGCATTCCTACCTCCTCGAAGCGGCGAAAAAAGTCCTCGCCGCGCATCCCGCGACCGATTTTCTGATCGTCGGGGACGGCTCGCAGGCGGACGCGCTCAAAAAGCAGGCGGCGGACCTCGGGATCACGGGGAACGTCCTCTTCACGGGCTTCACCGACGACGTCGCGCCGTACTACGGGATCATGGACCTGAATCTCAACTGCTCGTGGGGGACCGAGGCGACCTCGCTCGCCCTTGCGGAGGGCATGAGCGCGGGCGTTCCGGCGGTCGCAACGACCTACGGCGGGAATCCCTGTATGATCGAGGACGGCAAAAACGGCCTCCTCGTGCCGGAGAAGGACCCGGGGGCGATGGCCGCGGCGATCCTCTCCCTCATCGACGATCCCGCTCGCCTCGCCGACCTCTCCGCCGCCGCCCGCCGCGTCTATGCGGAAAAATTCACCGCCCGCGCCATGACCGAACAGCTCGAGTCGATGTACGAGGCGCGGGGGGAGGAACGCGGCTTTCTTTGAAAAAGGGGTACGCGGCTTTCTTTGAAAAGAAAGCCTGGCAAAGAAACTTTACAAAAGGGTCTGTAAAATAACAATGTCGTGCAGCGGCAAATGTCCTAATCAACAAATCATGTAAGCATCTCTTTCTTATTTTCTCAGCATAAAAATTGTACATGTACAGGGAGCTAATTGAATATGTCTCAAAAAATAGATATTCACGGATTATTCATCGACCCTGAAACCATCACGGATTTATTGCTTCAAAAGCGTATTTCCGTTTTCTACCCTGTATTCTTTGAAATCCCTCAAACTAAATCCCTGTTCAATCGATCTGCCTCTTCCAAACAGCACATTCTTCAATTTGATCATCAGGAGCCTTATGGAATCATCTTAGCAGATGTTGAACAGCCCGATCCGGCGGGTTACGCTGTGAATTACAAAGAGGCTATAATAGACAAGGTTCTCAAGGGCGTAGGAAAGGCCGGGAAAAGCATAGCCGGACACACTGCTGAAATACTGAAAATAGATATTTCCGGCGACCGACACTTCCGAATTCTTCAATCGGGCCGCAACATCAAGCAGATTTCAATCAGAGAAATACCCGCCAAAGTACGTCTGTTAAACGGGCAATGGATAGACGTATTTAAAAGCTCGCGAGATTTTGACTTTCAAGGCGGTAACCCGTATGCTGTAACCGATGTCGGCGCAAACGCACTCATGATAACAACAAAAGAAAAGAACTACGTTCTCTATGGCGCGGGTGTTGATGCATCGAACGAAGAAGTCCAGTCAACATATTCGAAACTGGCTGATATTTATAACGAGATTCAGGCAAAACATGAAATGTCAGTTACAGAATCTGGCAAAAAGCCATTCCTTCACATTCCTAAAATCTCCTCAAACCTTCCTAAACCAGATCACCGCAAACTTGAACTCCCAAAGATAAAAATACAATCCCCCTTTCTGATTGAAAAGAAACAAGACAGTCCCCCCAAGGAAACTCTACCGGAACCTGACTCCAGTATTGTGCCCGAAGATAAAAACAAGCCCGATATCTAAATCCCAAATTCATCATTCGCAATTCATCTTTCAATCAAAAAGCGGAGCTCTTTCGAGCTCCGTTTTTTCGTTGATTCTGCTCAGTGAATGATGTGCGGGTCGCCGTGGTACGCGGGGAGGGCGTGCGGACGGACGATCTCGCCGCCGGATTCGTAGGAGTCGATCGCCGCGAAGATGTATTCCATCGTCGCGAGCGCGTCTCTGCCGGATGCGCGGAGGTGTTCGAGCGGCACGTTGTTCGAGAGGTCCTCGTAGAACGCGTGGATGCGGATCGGGAACGTCGCGCCGAAGTCGGTGATGCCCGTGTTCGTCACGACCGGTTCCTTGCCCGCCTGCCAGTAGGTGAGCTTCTCGACGCAGTTCTCGATGCAGAAGGTCCCTTTCGTGCCCGCGAGCTCGAAGGACCACCAGCCGCCGAGGCCGAAGCAGGCGTCGCCGCGCTGGGACAGCAGATAGCCGACCGCACCGTTCTGGAACTTCACGTGGATGGACTGGATCGAGAGCATCAGGTCCTCGCTCTGGCGTCTCGCGCCGGGCTTTTCCATGAACGCCTGGATGTGGGAGATGTCGCCGGAGTAGTGGCGCATGACGGAGAAGGGATGCGTGAGGAACGCCTTCGCGTGGGAGTAGGGCATCTGCCAGCGGGAATTCCTGTCCACGGGGTTGACGTTCACGGAGGAGCCGTTGAAGCCGACCTTCGTGAGGGAGTAGACCTGTTCGCCGACGCCGCCGTCCGCGATGAGCTTGTCCGCCTCGAACGCCGGGCCGGAGAAGTAGTGGTTCAGGTCGCAGCCGAGGTACAGGCCCTTCTTCGCGGCGTAGTCCACCATCTCGCGCGCCTCGTCGATGCGGTTGGAGATCGGCTTTTCGACGAGGACGTGACGGCCCGCGTCGAGGGCTTCCATCGTGGGAACATAGTGCCAGGAGCCGTTTTCAAAGCCGGACGTGGTGACGTGCACGACTTCGATTTCCGGATGCGCGGCGAGCATGTCCTTGAGGCTGTAGTACGCCGGGACGCCGAATTTCTCCGCCGCCGCGTCGGCCTTTTCCTTGATGACGTCGCAGACCGCCACGAGCTCGGCGAGAGGATCGTTCTTGATGCAGGTCGCGTGCGTGTGTCCGATGCCGCCCATACCGACGACGCAGGACTTGAAGATCTTTTCCATAGTTCTTGTCCTTTCGAGAATGATGAATTATGAATTACGAATTATGAATTAGGAGAACGAAGCGGCGTTGAGCGAGCCTCAAAATGATCCGTGCCGCTAACTTGGTGAGGCCATGTAATCCTTGTATGACACCGTTTAGCCCCCATTGAACGGAGCTTCCGAATCATACATGAGGTTGAACCCGAGGCGCGTCCCCGAAGCGGGTGATTGACAAGAGGGCGAGCTTTGGAGCCCTCTTGTCCGCCCGCCGCGCAGGCGAGCAAATCAATGGGAGAAAGCTCCGCAGAGCTTTCTCTGACATTTTCCTCTCTTGCATAAGAGAGACAGCTTCTCTTCACCTGCAAGCGAAGCCGCGCAGAATGCATGAAGGATTCAGCCAATAACGCGGTCATAAATCGCACAGAAAGGGGAACGGATTGCCGGCGCATCTGACACATTTTGTGCAGCTGACAGGGCGATCACACACCTGTTTCGCTTGTGAGAGAGAAAACGAGTGAACGGCGCTTTGCGGCAGTTTTTACTCCGTCACGTTCTTCCGATACGATGCCGGAGGCAGACCGACGGCCTGCTTGAAGACCCGGGAGAAGAGGGACACATCGGAGAACCCTGTCCTGCGCGCCACCTCCGCCACGGAGAGATCCGTCGTGCAGAGCAGCTCCATCGCGCGGGCAATGCGGAACTTCCGCACGTACTCCGACGGCGTCATGTGCAGGGCGCTCTTGAACTTCCGCGCCATGTAGTCCGGGGAGAGCCCCGTCACCTCGGAGAGGTCGTTCATCGAGATGTTCTCGCTGTAGTGCGTGTCCACGAAGCAGAGGATCTTGTACACGTAGCCGTAGTAGTCGTCCGCCGAGATCACCCGGCTGTCCCACTGCTCCGCGTACATCCGCGAGTATTTCAGAAGGAACGACGCCAGCCGGACCCGGAGCGCGATCTCCCAGCCCGTCTTGCGCGCCTCGCGCTCCTCCGCCATTTCCCGCAGCGCCGATTCGATCGACCGCCGCTCATTCATCGGCACGTGGATGAGGCGCGTGTTCTTCGCCTCGTCGGTCGCCGGCAGAGCCCCGTCCGGCGCGTCCGAGAACATCTCGTCGAGGCCGGGGAGGGCCGCCAGCTCGCGCCGCAGGTTCCCGAGCTCGGAGGCGTTGTAGATCAGATTGTAAAGCTTGGTCTGGTACGCGTTGATGTACGAGTGCTCCTCCCCCGGCTTCACGAAGAACAGATCCCCCGCCACAAGCAGGGTGATGGTCCCGCCCGCCGAATGCAGGGTGAAGCCGTCGACCACGTACACGATCTCATAAAATACGTGCGAATGGGCGCGGATCCGACCGTTGTGCTCCGCCGGGACGATCGCGACGACCGGCCCGTCGCTCATAAAACTCTCGTGATGAAATACGTCTGGCAATGGAGTGCTCCTTTGTTTCTGCTGGGGAAGTCGGCTGACGCAGGTCCGCCCGCGTTATTCCGTGATATCTCTGACCTGTACGACCGCGCCGCCGTTTTCGTTCGACTTGATCATGGCGTGGATCACGCGGGAGGCCTCGAGCCCTTCGCGTCCGCTGCCGTCGATCTCGTCCGGGCGCGCGCCCTCGTCCACCTGCTTCACGAAATAGTGGATCCGGTCGCGGAACGTGTCGTAGAAGCCCTCGAATCCGTCGAATACCGGGTTCGTGTAGACCTCCTTCAGGTACGTCTCCGCCGGATAGAGCGTCGCCTCGCGCCACATGTCCTCGAACACGAAGCGGCCGTTCACCCCGGCGACCTCGCACCGCTCCATCGGATGGCCGCGCTTGATGTCGTAGGACGAGGTGAGATGCCCGACCGCGCCGCACTCGAACCGCATCGCGGTGGACTGCGTCGACCAGATGTCGCGTCCGGGGGCCTTCATCGCGAAGGTCGAGACCTCCTTGATCGGGCCGCAGAAATGCTGCATGATGTTCACGCTGTGCGGGTTCAGCGCCTTGAAATGGTAGTAGACCGAGTCGAGCGGCATGAATTTGCCGATCCAGAGGGCCATGTTGCAGAACAGGAGCGAGCCGATCCGCCCGTCGTTCTGCCATTTCTTCGCCTGACGCGCCGCGGGCGTGAAGCGGTGGTTCATGTCGATGCCGTAGCAGAGGCCGCGTTCTTCGGCCTTCGCGACCATTTCGGCGGCCTTCTTCAGGTCGTTCGAGATGGGCTTCTCGCCGAGGACGTGGCAGCCCGCCTCAAACGCCTCCATCGTGGGCTCGTAGTGGTCGGACGAATATTCGATGCCGCCCGTGGTGATCGAGCAGATGTCGGGCTTCATCGCGGCGAACATGTCGGTCGCCTTGGTGAAATACGGGACGCCGAACTTCTCTCCGGCGGCCTTCGCCAGCTCCGGGACGCGGTCGCAGACGGCCACGAGCTCGGCCCGGTCGGATTCGGTATAAGCGCGGGCATGGCGGTGACCGATCGGCCCCATGCCCACGACGACGGTTCTTTGCATGATGTTGTACCTCTTTGGTGAAATCGATTGCGGTTGATCTGCCTCATTTCCTGAAGCGTTCAACCGAAGGAGATCGGTTCAGTCCGATCATGTTCTTTTCTCCTTTATCAGAGGAGCCGGTTTCATGGATGAAACCCAAGAACCAAAAGAGAAACTTCTCGGCAGGGTGGGGATTCCGCCCCCTGCGGAGTGCGGGTCAGGGCTTTGCCCCGACACCTGGGGAGCTGCGCATCCCCGGCCATTTTGGAAAAGGCGGGCGAAAGCTTTCTGACGGCGTTCGTGCAGCGGCGGCCTTCACATCGCTTCGCTCATGGCGCGGAGCAGTCTTCTCGACGGGTCGCAGCTGTGCTCCCAGTACATCACGCCGGCGAGGTTCTGCGCCTTCGCGTACCGGACCTTTTCCGCGACGCTCTCTTCGTCGTCGAAGCTCAGGAATTCTTCCTTTTCCGGGTTGTACAGCCAGCGCGCGTGGGCCACCTCGTCCCGCACGAGCCGCCAGTCCTTCGATTCGGGCGACGCGCGGTCGATCAGCTTTTCCGCGATCTCGGTGTAGCCGGGACCCCAGAGGCCGCTTTCCTTGTCCTCCGGATCGTAGCAGCGCTCGCCGAAGCCGAGGTTGTCGCCCGCCGGGAGGTGCGTCCAGCGGCGGGAATAAAACGCCGCGCCGATGACCAGCTTCTCCCGCGGGACCCCCGCCTCCTCGAACACCCTGACCGTCGAATCGACGCACATGTTGTGCACGTCGGGATGCCCGGTCGGGTAGAGCGCGGTGTGGTGGCATGCCGGTGTCCAGCCGCCCGCCATGTCGTAGGTCATGAGGGAGAGATAGTCGAGCAGCGGGACGATTTTCGGGATCTCGATGGCCTCGACCATGTACTTGCCCGCGCCCGCGGCGATGGTGAGCATTTTCTCCGGTCCCAGCGCCTCTCGGAGGGAGGCGAGGAGGGCGGTGAAGTTCTCCCGGTCCTCGGGCGCGTGATCGATCCCGGCGGACCCGATCGTCGGGTATTCCCAGTCGATGTCGAGCCCGTCGAGCGCGAGTTCCTCCGCGACCTTCATCGAAGACGCGGTGAACGCGGCGATGCCCTCGGGGGTTTTCGCCATGGTCGAGAAGCCGCCCGCGCCCCATCCGCCGATGGAGAGCAGGATCTTGATGCCGGGATGCGCGGCACGGATGCGGTCGAGCTCCTTTTTCGTCTCGTCGATCCGGGGGTACCAGAGCAGGCCGTCCCGGATGGTGCCGAAGGCGATGTTGATGAGGTCGAGGCGGGCTGCGTCGTCCGCCGTCACCTGATCCAGCGTATTCGCGGTGCAGTAGGCGCAGAGGAACATAATACAATCTCCATTCAACATTAATTGCAAAACTGAAGACAAGAATCAAGTGTCAACACAAGATATTTGAACTAATAGCGGAAAACAATGATTAATAGCCAAAGTAAATTGCAGATGCAGGAATCCCCAGTCTATCCAGTTTGTCTTCCAATTGAGGTCGAATATCATATTCATAAATATCGTCTTCGTCAGAGTTGCCTTCTGAGGAGTCTATGTCATACATATTAGGAACATGATGAGTAACTATATAACCATGATTTGAATCGCTCCACTGCATGTCTATTTCCATATATGCGGTTTCAGTTTCAACATCACCATCACTAAGGTGGCATTTGATATATTCGAATGGAAAGGAGAAATGATAACTATCATCCTGTTTTAAAGAATCCATATAGTCATCTTCAGAATCGTATTCAGATTCATCTTCATCGTCGTCCATTGCGGTATCAAGGATGTCTTCATAATTATCATCGGAAGAATCATCTTTTTTTCTTTTAAACAAACCGAATAACATATTGACACTACTCCTTCAAATTAATTATTGGTCGAAGCAGAGGCGCTTCACCTTCACCCCTCCACGCCCATTTCCTTCAGCTTGTCCTGCAGCTTCTGGGCCGCGGCGGGATCGCCGATGTGGAGGTTGTCATACGCCTCCTGCGAGCTGACGAACGGCCTGCCGAAGCCGGACCAGTCGAGGTTGGTGTAGATCGGGTCGGGATGGCCCACCTCGGCCTCGCGCTTCGCGATATGCGCTTCCATGCGGGCGCGGAGGAACGCCACGACGTCCGGGTTCTCCTCGGCGACGTTGTGCAGCTCGCCCGGGTCCTCGATGAGGTTGTAGAGCTCGATCTCGGGCTTGAAGTGGAAGTCCGGCTCGAGGGCGATCATGAGCTTCCATTCGGGGGTTCTCCAGCCGTGCTTGCGCATCCAGGTGGCCTCGGTGATGTAGAACTCCGGTTCCTCGCGCACGCCTTCACCGGTGACGGCCTTGGTCATGTCGCGCCCGTCGAACTTGATCCCGCAGTCGATGCCCGCGAGGGAGAGGATCGTCGGGAGGATGTCCTTCGTCTGGGTGATGGTGTCGACGTGGCCCTCATAGCCGAACTTCGAGTACTTGAACGCGAAGGGAACGACGAGGACGTTGTCGTAGATGGAGTGATGGTCGAAATAGCAGTCGTGGTCGTAGAGGGTCTCGCCGTGGTCGGAGGTGAAGACGACGATGGTGTCGTCCTCCAGGCCCAGCTCCTTCAGACGGGTGAGGATGTGGGAGATGCAGAGGTCCATGTAGGCGACGGCGGCGTCGTACTGCGCGATGATGTATTCGGCGTCGGTGCAGCCCTCCGGGAACCAGGTGAGGAAGTAATCGCGGAAGGGCTTGAACTCATACACGGGTTTTAAGGACTTGTTGTTCGGGTCGAACTCGTTGCCCTCGTAGAACATGCGGGTGAAGGGCTCCTTCGTGTAGTAGGGGGAGTGGGGATCCATGTGGCGCATGAAGAGGAGCCACGGCTTGTCCTGCTTGGCGAGGCGCTCGAGCTCGGGGATGGCGACCTTGTTCATCTCCTCGGCCTTGTCGGGGTTCCAGTCGGGGTAGTTGATGTAGTTGTCGCAGCCGCGG
>CACZSA010000376.1 GCA_902783705.1 uncultured Ruminococcus sp. | reverse complement strand
GGGCCGGGTGATTGACAAGAGGGCCCGGCCTGAGGGTCCTCTTGTCCGCCAGCCGCGCAGGCGAAAAAAACAATCGACTTGGTCGATATAAAATCCGCAAGCGCCAGCGCGCAACCCGAAAGAGCATGGAAAAAGCGCGTACCACGGGGAAAAGGTACGCGCTGATTTCTTTAATTGTGCCCGTACGCGTCCACGTCCAGCCCGTTGAGAACACGCGATGTGTCGTTCACCACTTTGTCCACCAGGTCGTTCGTCGTGTAGAATTCGCCGACGCCGTTCACCACCACGAAGATCTTGCCTCCGCTGATGTGCCCGGTCGACGCCGCGTAGTATTGATAGAACTTGAATTCCGTTACCTCGCCGGACGCGTTCTCGTACGTCATCACGAGCTGCACGCGCCCCTCGTCCGCCAGAAGCGACGCCTTGTCCTCCTCCGTCAGCGAGACGTATTCCTGATTCGTGATGTTCAGCATCGTCTTGTAGTACTGACGGAAGTTGTTCACCTCGGCGTTCGGGATCGAGACGCCTGAGTTGACTTCGACCACGTCGAGGGTCGGGTTGCCGCTCTCGTCCGTGCCGTGCGTCAGACGGAAGTCCACGTCGATGCCCTCGCCCTTGAGGGTGATCCGATGCACGTCCACGATGTTCTCGAAGAACGGCGTCGGGAAGATCCACGCGAACGCGTCGCGCTCAAGCCAGCCGAGCTTGTCCGCGCCGACCTTCACGACCGTGGAGTAGCCGTAGAGGTTCGAGACCGCATAGTACGATCCGTCCGCCTGCCGCTCCGAGACGAAGATGATGAACTCATATACCGGGCCCGTCGCCTCGCCGTTCTCGTGGAAGTTGTACATGATCGTGTAGGCCGGCGTCTCGAGACCGTATTGCGCGATCTCCTCGTCCGTCGGCATGAACGCCACGACCTCCTCGCCCTCCAGCGCCATGAAGTTGTACAGGATCTGGAAGTACAAATCGTCGTTGATGTCGTAGACCTCGCCGTTTGCCGTGTTCTCCGGACGCGGCCAGGTCAGCTTCAGCTCGACGATCGATTCCTCCTTCTTCTTCTGATCGTCCGGGACGCGCGTCACGTGCACGAAGAGATCCTCCCCGTGCAGGACCGTGAACTCGTCGACGAAGAAGTAGGTGTTGGTCGAAAGCCCCGCCGTCAGCAGCGGAGAGAGGAGCTTGTACGCCGGCTGCAGGATCGTGTCCGCAAGCGTCTCGGACATGATGTACACCGCGCCCGGACGGCCTTCGTACATGACGTAGTAGCCGCCCTCGGTGAGGAGCTGGTCGCCGACGTACATCGTGCGGGTCACGCCCGTCGTGCCCGTGACCGTCCAGGACGCCTTCGGATGGTCGAGCCCGTATTCCGCGAGGCCCGCCTCGTCGAGGTCCTGCGCCACGCGCATCATCGCCGTGGGATGCCCCGCCGTGACGACGAGGGAGGAGAAGAGCTCCTGGTTGAACGAGAGGCCCGGGAAGCCCTCGAGCTGGAACGTGTCCGCTGCGTCCCGGTATACCCGGTAGCCGCCGAACTCGTTGTCCACCTCGATGGACTGGATCTCCGAACGCTCTTCAAACGGCGCGAAGATATAGAAGTTCGTGAGCCGGGACGTGATCGGCACTTCCCCTTCGAGGAGGTCGAGCGTCACGTCCTTGTTGTCCTCCACCGTCGTGAGCGGCTTGATGAAGGCGAACCACGCGATGAGGAGGACGAGGAAGGCGCCGCCGAGGATAAAGATCAGCCGTTTCTGATTCCGGATTTTCATGAATGCTTTCTCCTCGTGATGACGACAAGGCCGACGATCGCGAACACCGCGGGGATGACCGTCGTCATGGCGACCGTCCAGCGGTTCGCTTCGGCGGTGGTGACGGTGATCTCATCCTTGTCGAAGGGCTTGAGGGTGAGGGCGGCAAGAACGCGCTCGCGGCCCACGGCCTTCATGGCTGCGGAGAGGACGTCGTCGTTCGCGTAGGCGTTGGAATCGAGCGCCGACTTCGAGGCGAAGGACGGGGAGCCCGCCGCGATGACGTAGGAGTAATAGTACTCGTTGTCGACGATGCGGCTCTCGCGGGAGATGACCATGAGGTTGTAGGAGCCCTTTTCTCCGATCATGCCGTCCTTGACGAGCACGGAGGTGTCATAGGATTTCAGAACCGGGGAGACGTCGCGCGTGCCGGAGAGTCCGCCGCCCTGCTCCCAGAGGATGTCGATCGGGGCGGACTTGTAGACGACGGTCTTCGGCGGGGTCGCCAGATCGTTGAGGTCGGCGTAGATCGAGCCGCCGAGCGTGTCGCGCTGGTACTCCGCCACGATGCGGAACCCGTCGGGCGACATGGCGTGGTCCTCGTCCTTGATCATGGTGTCCGGGACGTACGCGATGCCCCATTCCTCGAGGAATTCACTGAGGTTCGTGAGCTTCGAGACGGAGGTCGGATCCGCGAAGACGAGGAGGCAGCCGTAGCGGTCGAGGAATTTGTCGATCTTTTCGATCTCGTTGTATTCCGCGGAGTCCGCTTCCGCACCGAGGAAGTCGTAGAGGGGATTGTAGATCACGAGGATGCGGCAGTCGTCGTCGACCTGCTCCTGCGAGAGGTCGATCGGGCGGACCTCAAAACCGTTGTCCGAGAAGAGCTGGGCCAGGGCCGCGCCGCCGACGATGTCCTCGCCGTGCTGGGTGGTGAAGGAGACGATCGGGGTCTCGGTCTGGGTGACCTGCATGATGTTCGAGATCATGCGCTTCTCGCCGGAGTACGCCCACACGGTCGAGAGATCGGAGGGATCGTTGAAGGTGAAGAACGCCTGCGCCCGGACCACGCGGGTCTCGTTGCCCGAGGTGATGACGACGGAGGTCGTGTCGATGTCGGACGCGGTCGTGTTGTAGTATTCCCGGAAATAGGAGGGATTTTTCAGGACCGAGACGGCGTCGACGTGGATGTTCGGGAAGGCCTCCTCGAGCTGGAGCGCGGTCGTGTAGATGTACCGCGTGTAGGAGGAGTTGGTCCCGTTCATGAGCTCGTCGGGCTCGGACGCGAAGTGGAGCCAGACGTCCTCAGTGATGTCGGACATGATTTCCTTCGCCTCTTCGGAGAGGGTGTAGACCTGCTGCTCCGTCATATCGATGTACCACATATAGCGGCGGGCGAGGGCGGAGAAGATGATGTTGAAGATGATGACGATGGCGACGAACGCGACGGTGAAGACCGTGGCGACGGAGCCGTACTTGAACCGGCGGGAGTTCAGAATGCTGTTTCTGTTCATTTCAAATCCTCCCGATCAGGCATATCTTCTGCGCTCGTACACGCGGACGGCGAGGAAGAGGAAGACCGCGGTGATCGAGGCGTAATAGACGACGGCGGCAATATCGAAGATGCCGTAGGTGAAGTTGACGTAGCGCGCGTAGACGGAGATCCAGGAGAGGACCGCGCGGACGACGTAGGCGTCGATGAGGTTGTTGAAGATCGCCGCCGCCACGAAGACGAGGAGGATCGCCATGGTGCCGATGGAGGCGGTGACGGTGCTCTCGGTGAGGGTGGAGACGAAGATGCCGACGGCGATGAAGCACATGCCGACGAGGAGCATCGCGATCAGGCATCCGAAGGCCTTGCCGACGTTC
>CACZSA010000375.1 GCA_902783705.1 uncultured Ruminococcus sp. | reverse complement strand
GCGCGCGGCGTCCTGCGGGTGAACGGCGAGGAGATTCCCTTCGAAGGTTCTCTCGTTTATGAAGGCTGACGATCTCACGGTCGGGGAGCTCCGGCTTCTCCCGGATATCCGGGGGACCGGGGCTCTTTTCACCGGAGCCGCATTGACAAAAACGGGAAATGAGAGTATAATGGTTCCTGCGCAGAACAGATCGCACGGGAGGCGCTTATGGCGGAGATGGCGGTATTCACCAATATGTGCATGGTGTCGCGCGGGGACGAGGTCCTCGTACAGCGGCGCAGCGACACAAACTGGCCCGGGATCGTGTTCCCCGGCGGACACGCGGAGGCGGGCGAGGCGTTCGTCGAATCCGTGATCCGCGAGGTGCGCGAGGAGACGGGACTCACGATCGAGCACCCCGAGCTCTGCGGCGTCAAGCAGTTTGTGGATCAAGAAGGCGCGCGGTACGTCGTCTTCCTCTATCGGACCGACCGCTTCACCGGTGAGCTTGCCTCCTCCGACGAGGGCGAGGTCTTCTGGGTGAAGCGGGACGAAGTGGCGTCCCTGCCGCTGGCCTCGGGCGTCGCGCCGATGCTGCCGATCTTCTTCGGAAGCTTTCCGGCGGAGCTCATCTGGCGGGACGGGATCCCGACGCTTCTCGAATTGTGACAAGCGTCGCGGATTTGTAAACATTTGCCCCGCCGGGCGATTTTACCCCGGAAAATCTCCGAAAATGTTTGACAAATCGCTTTTTCTGTGCTATACTATAACGGTATTTGGCGCCGCGGTCAAGATCGGCGCGTCGGAGCGGAGGGCGGTATGCCGAGATTTTTTATCCAGTCAGCCGACGTCTCCGCAGAAGGACGCGTTCTGATCGGCGGCGAGGACGCCCTGCACATCACGAAGGCGCTCCGGATGAAGCCGGGCGAGCGCGTGACCCTCTGCGACGAGGCGGGCGTCGAATATGAAACGGTTCTTCTGCTCGCGGGGGAGCGGGTGGAGTGCGAAGTGCTCTCCTCGAAGCCCTCGGAAAACGAGCCCCCCTACGAAGCCGTCGTCTATCAGGCGCTGGTGAAGGGCGACCGGTTCGACACGGTGCTCATGAAGGCGACCGAACTCGGCGCTTCAAAGATCGTGCCCGTCGCGTCCGCAAGATGCACGGTGCGCCTCGAACCGAAGGAATACGCGAAAAAACGGGAACGCTGGCAGAGGATCGCCGCGGAAGCCGCCAAGCAGTGCGGTCGCGGACGCATCCCCGAGGTCACGGATCCCGTCCCGTTCCGTCGGGCGCTCGAAGAAGCCGCGCGGGCGGACCTGCCCCTCTTCTGCTACGAAGGGGAGGGAACGTGCCCCCTGCCGTCGCATTTCGAAGCGTGCGCGGATCCCCGGACCGTATCGGTCGTGATCGGACCGGAGGGCGGATTTGAGGAAGCGGAAGCCGAGGCTGCCGGGTCGCTCGGAATGAAGATGACCGGGCTCGGGAAGCGGATCCTCCGGACGGAGACCGCCGCGCCCGCCGTCCTCGCCATGCTCTCGTGCCGCTACGAGCTCGGCAGGCCACAGGATTGATTCCCGGGCCGTTCCGTTCATTCAGAATCATCATTTATCGTATCATTTGCAGCAGTTCCGGCGATGTCCGGGACAGGGAAAGGAGAAGGCTTCTCCGCTGTGGGAAGTTCATCGGGAAATTGGATATGGCTAAGGCAAGACAGTCCGCGAAGAAGAGCGGATCCAACAATATGAGCGCTGTGAGCAAGTCGAGAGCGGGGCAGATCGTCCTCGTCAGGATTCTGGTCATTGTTCTCGTTGCGGTCGTCGTCGGGACGCTGTTTGATTTTGTCCGGGGCGACGCGATCCGCGAGTTCCCGTTCCATACCTATACACTTCCGGCCCTGCGTCTGGTGTTCCCGGTTCTTTTCGCCGCCGCCGTCGCCTATCTCATCGTCACGATCGTGAAGAAGATCGACACCTCCGCGCACTGGGTCACCCCCGAAATGCTCGTCGGGATCGGGTTCTACCTCTCCCTCACCGCGCTGTTCTACGATCGCTTCTCGTCGTTCCCGCCGCTGTTCTACACGGTGAGCGTGATCGGATGCGTGCTGTTCGCTGTTTATTACATCTACACCGTTCTCCTTTACAAGTAATCGGACGGTATTCGGGTACCCATGGCTTGACTGATCGGAAAGAGATTGCGTCAAGCCATTTTATGTCACCTCCCCTGTCGGTTCATGGAAAATTCATAGTACGGGGACAAAAATCGTCCTGTTTTTCGTCAGATTTGTGCCTGTTTTTCGGTTACCTTGTGCTAAAAGATGAAGCAACACGAAAAAAACACACAAAAACTATGAAAATTTCCGATTTCCCTATTGAAAAAACACAAAAAGTCCTGTAAAATATAGTGTAGTATTTACAATGAAAACTTCATAAGGAATTCAGGAAGGGTCAGAATATGTCAAACCGTCTTTTTCAGGGAATCATTCACCAAATGAGAGATGCCGTTGACCGCGTGATCGGCGTCATCGACGACAACGGCGT
>CACZSA010000374.1 GCA_902783705.1 uncultured Ruminococcus sp. | reverse complement strand
GACGTGACGGTCCGCTGGACGAACAGCGCGAAGGACGTCGTCGCGATCTCGCTTAATCCGAACGGCGGCATCGACGTCAAGGGCCTCGCGCCCGGGACCGCCACCCTCGCCTGCGCCTACGGCAAGGATTTCCGCGAGACCTGTGAGGTCACGGTCACGGAGATCACGGTCGAGGTGCCGGACTACGACGAGAACCTGAACGCCGACTTCCTCGCGGACGGCCTCTTCATCTACGGCGACGGCGTCTACACGCAGGCGTATTACTCCGAGGCCAACTCGAAGGTCTACGCGCAGACGGCGGCCTATTACCAGAAGCTCTTCGGATGCCGGGTCAACGTCGTCATCGCGCCGGTCTCCTCGATGGTCATCACCAACCCGAGCGTCACCTCGAAGATCGCGGATCAGAAGGAAATGCTCGCCAATATGAAGGCCCTCTACGATCCCGCGGTGAACTTCGTCGACGTCTATCCGGGCCTCTGGGAGCACCGCCACGACTATCTCTTCTACCGCACCGACCACCACTGGACCCAGCGGGGCGCCTATTACGCCTATGAGGCCTGGGCCAAATCGGTCGATCTCGAGCCCACGCCCCTCGAGGATTTCGAGTTCGCGATCCATCAGGAGGAGTATCAGGGCTCCATGTACAACTGGACCCTCGATCCGCGCGTGAAGGAGTTCCACGACAGCGTGGAGGTCTTCTATCCCACGAAGAAGAACACCATGACCGTCACCGACAAGAACGGCAAGACGTGGCAGTTCAACTCCTGCATCAACTCCAACAGCGGCTACCTCTGCTTCATCTCGGGCGACCATCCCTACACGGTCATCAACGTCCCGGACAATCCGCAGGACAAGAACGCGCTCGTGCTGAAGGATTCGTTCGGCAACGCGTTCGTGCCGTTCCTCTGCGAGCACTTCGGCAACATTATCGTGGTCGACGCGCGCTACACGACCATGAACGTCTACAATCAGCTCAAGGACTACGGCATCGACGACATCTTCTTCGTCAACAACATCCAGGCCGCGAACACCTACGGCTGGGCAAAGCGCTACATGGAGCGCGTCGGGCAGTATCTGCCGTAAGCCTGAGGGAAGAAGTGAGGAAGAAATCCGAGAACGGATTTCCGATTCCTCATTCGCAATTCATAATTCGTCATTTCCAAACGGGAGGGTATTTCTATGAAGCTCGGCATCATCAACGGCTGGGACGAGGGCGCGTTCAAGTACGTCTCGGACCTCGGACTCGAAGCAGTGGAATTCTGCTGCAACCACAACTACGACAGCATGGAGGTCGCCGGACACACGGACGAGATCGCGGGATACGCGAAGAAATACGGCGTCGCGGTCGGCTCCATCGGACGCTGGGGACAGCTCCGCATCGACCCGGACGGACACGTCATCCCGACGGCGTTTCAGCACGACAAGAACCTCATCGACGCGGCGTCGGCCCTCGGCTGCCCCGTGTTCAACGCGGGCGTCAACTACACGGCGTCGAAATCCTTTGACGAGAACGTGAAGATCGCCGTCGATTACTTCGGCTCGCTGATCGACTACGCGGCGGGCAAGGGCGTGAAGATCGCGGCGTACAACTGCGACTGGGAGAACTTCGTCGTGAACGACAAGGCGTGGACCCCGGTCCTCGGCGCGCTGCCGGAGCTCGGGATCAAGTACGATACGTCGCACTGCCTCGGACGCCGCGGGGACTACCTCTCCGAGATGAAGAAATGGGGCGAGCGGATCTATCACTTCCACCTCAAGGGCTCCCTCTACATCGACGGCGAGCACTACGACGACCCGCCGGCAGGACTCGATCAGGTCAACTGGGGCGCGGTGTTTGAAATGCTCTACACGAAGGGCTACAACGGGATGGTGTCGATCGAGCCGCACTCGGGCCGCTGGATGGGCGTGCGCGGGCAGTGGGGCGTCGAATTCACGATCCGCTACATCCGCCCGTTCCTCATGCCGGAGAACTACACGTACAACGGCACGCCGTATATGCCGTGAGGACCGTGAGGATTCTCGCAGCTTTCTGTGCGGCGCTGATGCTCATGGGCTGCCATGCGGAAGAGGAACCGGCAGATACATATCCGCCGTGGATACAAGGAACGCATCCGCTTCACATAAACCGAATCAGCCGCGGTGAATTGAGTCTCGATCCTCTGGACGGCGTAACGGCTTATGATAGCGTGGACGGGTATATTCCTGTTGAGGTCGATATGTCCGCCGTCAATACGGAACGTGTCGGCGAGTACACAGTCATCTATTCAGCGAGTGATAAGGCAGGAAACCTCGCACGAGTTGAAGAGACGGTTTACGTACACGGTTACAACGGCAACCCGGTATCGCGGGAAACAGTCGATGACCTCGCTGACAGCATACTTACCGGAATTCTGACGGAAGATATGACGGATCGCGATAAGGTTGAAACGATATACGACTGGATTCGTGCGAACGTCTCATATCGGCAAGGCGCAGAGGAACTGGATTTGATCGGAATGCTCCCCGAAGCAGCTTATGAAGGGTTACAGGAAGGACATGGCAACTGCTACACGTTTTACGCAGTGTCCGAAATCCTTTTGACGCAGGCGGGGATTCCGAACATTCCCGTCACGCAGAAGGAGCCGGAGCATTACTGGAATCTTGTGAAGGTCGATGGCGAGTGGTTTCATTATGACGCGACCCCTGCGGAAAATGTTCCGGACAGTAGGAGATGTCTCGTTCCCATGGATATATGGGTGAATTACGGAACCTATAACCCCGAAGACATGAAAAAATGGGAGGGCAGCAATTGAACATCCTCGGCCACTTTGAAACCGTCACCCGGCACCGGATGCTCGTGATGAAGCACTGCTTCCTCGCCGGGATCCCGCACCGGGGGCTCGTGCATGACCTCTCGAAATTCTCCCCGACGGAATTCATCCCCGGCGCGAAGTTCTACGCGGACGGCAAACGCTCCCCGAACGAGCGCGAGCGGGAGGAGACCGGGTACTCCGCGGCGTGGATGCACCATAAGGGCCGCAATCCGCACCACTGGGAATACTGGTTCGACGTCTCCCCGGTCACGCATCGGTACGAGCCCGTCCGGATGCCGATCGATTACCTGAAGGAGTCCTTCTGCGACCGAGTCGCCGCCTCGAAGATCTACCGCGGCGCGGACTACACGGACGCCTCCGCCCTCGAATACTTCCGCTCGAAGAAGGAGATGGAGTCGCGCATGCACCCCTGCACCGCCTGCATCCTCGGACGGTGGCTCGAAATGCTCGCCCGCGAGGGGGAAGAGAAGACCTTCGCCCGCCTGCGGAAGACAAGGGAGATCACGTGCCATCCCGATACCTGCCCGAAGGTCACAGCCCGGTTCGGGAAGCCTGAGGAGCGGGAATAGGGAAGAAGTGAGGAAGGATTCGGTAAACCGATTCCAGAATATAAGAAACGGTCGTATCGCTGCACATTCCATGCAGCCGTACGACCGTTTTGGGTTC
>CACZSA010000373.1 GCA_902783705.1 uncultured Ruminococcus sp. | reverse complement strand
TCTGGGAGCGGTGATTGACAAGAGGCCGGCTCCGGAGGCCTCTTGTCCGCCAGCCGCGCAGGCGAAAAAACAATCGACTTGGTCGATCCCAAATCCGCAAGCGTCAGCGCGCAGATGATGGAAGGGGAACGGATTGCCGGCGCAATTGACACTCGTTTATGCGGTGTGTTGAAGGGGAATGCATCCTCGCCGCGCGTGAGCTGCAAGTGAAATATGCTGAGACTGCTTACTCCGCGTTCCCGAACGCAAGCTCCTCCTCCCCCACCTCTTCGATAAACTTCCGGTCGTGACTGACCGCAATCACCGTCCCGCCGAAGTCCGTCACGATCCGCCGGATCACCGGGGCCGTCATCGGGGAGAGATTCCGCGTCGGCTCGTCCAGCAGCAGCACGTCCGGACACTTCAGAATCATCTCGAGAAAGCACAGCTTCGCCCGCTGACCGCCGGAGAGCTCCCCGATCGGGCGTCCCATCTCCTCGTGCGTGAACTTCACCGACCCGAGCCACGTCCGGATCTTCACCGCCATGGGCTCGCTCCAGTCGCCCACCGAGGCCCGCAGGTACGTCACCGGATCCGACGCCGGATCCAGCTGGTCCGCGTAGTTCTGCGGCATGTACACCGCCGTGAGATCCCGCCGATCCAGCAGCCGCACCGCGATCTCCCGCATCAGCGTCGTCTTGCCGCATCCGTTCGGACCCGTGATGACCCACTTCTCCCCGCCCGTCACCGTCATTCGGACGTTCCGCTGCAAAACCCGTCCGTCCGGGGCGCACAGCTCCGGCAGGTCGAGGTCGAGGATGCCCTTTCCGCGGGGGACCTTCACGGGCGGGAAGTCGATCATCACCTGCTCCTCCGCGTCCATCTTCTGCGTCAGATTCTCCCGCTCGCGCTCAAAGCGGTGCTCCATCGCCTTGACCGTGTGCATTTTCTTTTTCAGCAGCCGCCCGCCGGAGGGATTCTGCCGCGAGATCGCGTTCTGCTCGTGGTGCACCCGCTCATAGATGTGCCGGTAGCGCTCCAGCTTGCGCTCGAAGGCCGCCCGGTCGTTCTTCGCCTGCTGCACCGAGCGCTCGATCAGCCCCAGCCGCCGCTCTGCGTATTCCCGGTATCCCGTCCGGCTCACGGTGACGCGCGGCTCGGTCTTGCGCAGGATCTGCTCGAGGTGGATCACGGCCTCGGCGGTGTTCTCGAGGAGGGTCTCGTCGTGGGAGATGAAGAGGATCGTCTCGGGGCGCGCGGCGATCCACTCCTCCAGCCAGACGAGGGCGGGGAGGTCGAGGTCGTTCGACGGCTCGTCGAGGAGGAGGACGTCGGGGGAGGAGGCGAGGAGCCGCAGCAGGCGCAGCTTCATCTGCTCGCCGCCCGAGAAGGTCCCGACGGCGCGCTCGGACCAGCAGAGGCCGTAGTCGAGGGCGAGGGAATCGGCGAGGGCCGCCATCGCCCCGGGATCGTCCGCGTCGGCGGTGGAGAGGTATTCGTAGACGGGCAGGGCGGCCATGGCGGGCTCGGGCTCCTGCGGGAGGTAGGCGGTGACGGACCGATCCGCGCCGGAGCCCTTCGAGACGGTCCCGGACCACGACGCGTAGTCCGCGACGAGGGCGGGATCGTGCAGGAGGCGGAGAAGGGTGGATTTTCCGTTCCCCTCCTCGCCGATGATGGCGACGTGCTCCCCGCGGCGGGGGGTAAAGCTGAAATCGCGGACCAGGACGCGCCCGTCCGCCTTGTGGGTAAGGGTGAGATTCTGGCAGGTAAGCATGAAAAAACCTCCGATCCATACGGCGCGCAGGATGGGAGGCAGATCGACGTCGGGCGCCCGGAAAAAGGGACCGACCGTCGCCCCCGCGCGCGCCTGAAAAATGCCCCGCGGCAATTCGCCGGGCAGACGTTCAAACAGCGTGAGCGGAAGGTTATCGGATCATCATCTTTTTCGGGAGGTCCTTTCGGAGGTTTTGGATTACAAATGCATTATAGCATACCGCGCGGGGGGTTGTCAAGATAAAAATCACAGAAGCGCTGCCGCAGGAAACTGCCGCGCCGGGGCAATTTCACCCGGGATGCAGGCATCCCCGCGCAGGCGCATTTCACTCGTCGCTCAGGAGCGGCGCAGAGGCATAATCGTCCTGTCAGCTGCATATTCGAGTGTCAGACGTGCCGGCAATCCGTTCCCCTTTTCTGGCGTTTACGGACTGTCTAAAATAGAGTGCGTCCGACGCCGTCGAAGAAGGGGTGCAGCGGTACCACTCGTCGGGTGGGATTCTGAACCCCTGATCAGCCTGACGGCTGATCTGCGAGGTCTCTCAGCTACCCTTTGCGTAAAAAATCCGACGCCGTCGAAGAAGGGGTGCAGCGGTACCGTTCGTCGGGTGGGATTCGAACCCCTGATCAGCCTGACGGCTGATCTGCGAGGTTCCGCCTTTCGTTCAGTCTGAAATGCAGAAAAGGCGCACGAAACGCTTCTTCAGCCGAACAGGGGAGCGCGTGCAGGAACCTCGACGCGGGTGCTCACCCATCCTCAGACAGAAAAGAATCCAAGATCCGGAAGGATCTTGGATTCTTTTACGCAAAGGGTGGGATTCGAACCCACGGTCGGTTATTAGCCGAACACACGATTTCCAGTCGTGCGCCTTA
>CACZSA010000372.1 GCA_902783705.1 uncultured Ruminococcus sp. | reverse complement strand
TTTCCAAAGGAGGGGGAGGCGCTCCTCCCTCTCCTTTGGGGCCGGGAAAGTCCACTCGGTTTCAGCTTGCTGAAACCGGGGGCCCAGACCCGAGGGTCCTCTCTGGTCCCGTCCGGAAGGACAAAAAACTTTCGACTTGGTCGATCCCAAATCCGCAAGCGTCAGCGCGCAGCCTGCATGAAGGATTCAACCAATAATGCGATACGAAATCGCACATAAAGGAGTACAGATTGCCACGTCAGCTGAGTTTCAGCTTGCTGAAATTCGTTCCTCGCAATGACACCTTACATGCAGTGCGCTGCGGCAGAATGCATCTGTTTCGCCCGGGAGAGAAAAAACGAGTAAAGTTCCCTTCGGGGAGTGAGAAATGCGCCTCCGGCGCGTGAATTTGCCGCTTCGCGGCAGCCAGAACGGAGTTTTATCTATGCCAAGAAACAAAGGCCTCGGACGGGGAATGGACGCCATCTTCCTCGATAACTCCTTCCCCGAGGAGGAAAAACACGACGCGCCGCGGTCCGTCCCGGTCTCCGAGATCGACGTCAACGCCGACCAGCCGCGCAAAACCTTCGACCCCGAATCCCTCGCCGCCCTCGCCGATTCCATCCGCGAAAACGGCCTTCTCCAGCCAATCCTCGTGCGGAAAACCGCCGGCCTCCGCTATGAGATCATCGCGGGCGAACGCCGCTTCCGTGCCGCCAAGCTCGCCGGACTCACCGAGCTCCCCGTCACCCTCGTCGAAGCGGACGACCGCGCCGCCGCCAAGTACGCCCTCATCGAAAACCTCCAGCGCGAGGACCTCTCCCCGCTCGAGGAGGCCGCCGCGTACCGCCAGCTCATGGACCGCTTCGGCCTCACGCAGGAGGGCGTCTCCGCCGAGGTCGGCAAATCCCGCAGCGCCGTGGCAAACGCCCTCCGCCTGCTCGATTTGCCCGAGGAAGCGGCCCGCCTCGTCGCCGACGGTTCCCTCTCCGCCGGTCACGCGCGCGCCCTGCTCGGCCTGAAAAATCCCGCCGACATCGTCCCCGCGGCGAAGACAGCGGTCGAAAAATCCCTCTCCGTGCGCGAGGTCGAGGCCATGGTCAAAACCCTCAACCGCGCGAAGAAGGAGGAGACGGCAAAATCCGGCCCGCCGAAGGTCGACTACCTCCGCGAAATCGAAAGCCGCTTCACCCAGCGCACGGGCCGCCGCTGCGCCATCAAAAACACGGCGAAGCAGAAGACCCTCACGCTCGAATTCCGCGACGAGGGCGACCTCGAAGACCTCATCCGGCTCATCGGCGGCGGGGACTTCTTCGAGGAGTTCTGAGTCCGCCGTCCGATTCCTGACGTTCTAACCATTATCCGGGACAGGAGGAGTTTCGTATGCAGAGAAAATTGTACGTTTTTGAAAATCTCGATCTTGACATCAACGGCTCGTCCTTTTTATTCATCGTGTGGGGGATCTCCGTCGGCATCCTGCTCGGCGTCCTCCTCTCGCTCATCTACCGCGTCCACGCGCACAAGCTGGTCACCGCGCTCGCCGAACACGGCGCCACGGACCGCGAGCACGCCCTGACCCTCGCCGACCTCGGCCTCGGAAAGAACCGGGTCGTGCGCCGCATGCTCGGAAACGGCGGCTCC
Source organism: uncultured Ruminococcus sp. (assembly GCA_902783705.1). GTDB lineage: Bacteria > Bacillota > Clostridia > Oscillospirales > CAG-272 > UMGS1696. Next base: position 2,067 of record CACZSA010000372.1, on the reverse strand, counting down.
CTCGCCTCGACCGTGCTCTGCGCGAACGAGGACGAATTCCCGCCGCGGAAGCTCTCGAAGCTCGGGTATTTCTGGCACTACAAATTCCTCCGCGGGGATCCCCTGCCGCCGAAGACCGACTACTCGATCGCCCGCTTCTACCTCCCCGAGGAAAAGCGCATCACGGCGGAGCTCCGGTTCCCCCGCGAGAATCACCCCGTCCGCAGCTTCCTCCTCGCCGTGCTGGGCGTCTGCGCCGTCGCGTTCTTCGCCATCCTCGTCCTGCCCGAGCTGCTCGTGATGTTCGACAACCTCGTCTCGCAGGTCAAGCCCATGACGAGAAGATTCTACTGATCCGATCGATAAGATCGATCCACCCCTCTGAACGACTGCAACAGGAGACTGTTCCATGAACCGCAACGCTAAAAAATCCCGGCGCAAGACGAACCCCGTCGCCGCCATTCTCATCATCCTCCTCATCGCCGTCCTGATCGTGGGGGCCGCGGTCTTCGCGCTCTACCGCTCCGGGTACCGCTATGTGAAGGTCCGCGTCTCGCCCGATCTGTACGTGAAATTCCTCGGCAAGGTCGACGAGGACGGCGAGCCCTACCGCGGGCGGCTGATCTATTCGAACGGCATCTCCGCCGACGTGAACCTCGACCGGGAGGAGATCTCCTACTCGAACGGGGACATCTATTCCGGCGCGCTCGTGAACCTGCTCAAGGAGGGCCGCGGCGTCATGCGCTTCGCGAACGGCGACGTCTACGAGGGCGATTTCTCCGGCGACCTGATGACGGGCGAGGGGAAGTACTCCTACGTCGGCGGCGAGACATACGAAGGCTCGTTCCGCGAGGGCCTGAAGGAGGGCTACGGCGTCTACACCTTCGGGGACGGCTCGGTCTACGCGGGCTTCTTCACGAACAACCTGAAGGACGGCGAGGGCGAATACCGCTACGCGTCCGGCGACACCTACATCGGGTCGTACAAGGACGGCGTGAAGCACGGGTCGGGAATCTACACCTGGGCGAACGGCGACGTCTACGAGGGCGACTTCGTGAACGACGTCCGCATGGGCGACGGGATCTACACCTGGGCGAACGGCGAGCGGTACGAGGGCGAATTCCAGAACAACCTCCCCTCCGGATTCGGCACCTACACCTGGCCGAGCGGACGCACCTACACCGGGTACTTTGAAAACGGCGTCTTCGTCCGCGCGGAAACAGGCGGAAAGGGCTGACCGGACAGTGTCCGGGGACAAAAGGCGAGCTCACCTTCGGCAAGCTCGCGGTGCGGGAATATCATGCAGTTTCTCTTCCATGACCGATACAGACGCAATGGATCCCACCGCGCTGTATATACGAGTGTCATTGCGAGGAGGGACCTTCAGGTCCCGACGCGGCAATCCGTACCCCTATTTCGGGGCTGAATCCATCACTCTGTCAGCGCGCTGGCGCTTGCGGATTTGGGATCGACCAAATCGATTGTTTTTTTCGCCTGCGCGGCTGGCGGACAAGAGGACCCTCAGGCCGGGCCCTCTTGTCAATCACCCGGCCCCAAAGGCGAGGAGGGAGAGCCCTCCCCGCCTCTGGACTCCACCCCCCCTCAACGTGCGTACCTTGACGATTCTGCACCGTTGCTCAATGAGATTTTTATTTACCGGCGTGATGAAACGAGTTTCATCACGCCTCACGTTTCTTAATATACAGGGGCCATCTCCAATTTGTGTGGCTCTTTTTGTTTTGTGGCTCGCTCAACGCCAAAGGTGCAGTTTGCACGTGTCAGTCATTTTGACTTCGTCAAGATGAAGGTGCTGTGCGTAAGTGTTAGAGCTGGATCGAACACATACCCGCGGCACCTTCATTGAGTTATGGTCTAACACGAAATAACTGCATCTTCGGCGTTGAGCGTATTTCAAAACTTACAGCTTGACTGACTTGGTGAGGCCCCTGTAATCCTGAAATGACAAAGTTTAGCCCCCATTGAACAAGGTTGCAGAGTTATATGAGGTTAGACCTGAGGGGGTAGAGGAGGAATCCAAAGGAGGGGGAGGCGCTCCTCCCTCTCCTTTGGGAGCGGTGATTCACAAGA
>CACZSA010000371.1 GCA_902783705.1 uncultured Ruminococcus sp. | reverse complement strand
GGGTCCCCGGCGATGTAGGCGAATCCGAGGCGGTGGCCCCATTCGATGAGCTTCGCCCCGGCGGGCGCCATCGCGCGGACTGCCGACGTCGCCGCCTCCCCGCCCCAGAGGACGATCCCGTCCGCCATGGAGGCCATCTTCCGCATCGCGTCCGTGTCGGTCGAGGGCGTGTCGAAGACGGCGGTGAATTCCCCGATCGCGGGCTCCTCGCGGATCAGATTTGTGAGGATCTCCACGGTGACGCCGCTGTCCGCCGAGGGGAGCTTGAGGATGTTGAAATTCCCGGCGAGGAGGCCTTCGACGACCGAGTAGGCCGGGAGCGCGTCCATGTTGCCCGCGGCGATGTGGAAGAGGGTCCCGAGCGGGCGCAGCTGCTGCCGGACGGGGGAGGCGGGAGCGGGAGCCGGCGGGATCAGCTCCGCGCGGAGACGGGCTTCGAGGGATTCGCGGCGCATGAGGCGGGCGGCGAGGTCCCGGTATCGGTCGACGTCCGCGGGATCGGCGACGCGCGCGATGACCGAGTCGAACTCCCCGGCCCCGATGCGCGCACCCAGCCGGTCGACGGCGCGGATGACGGCTTCGGGATCGAGCGTCCGGGTCGCCCGCACGCGGTTGATGTGCGCCTCAAGATGCCCGAGGATCGCCTCCTGCCGCGCGGAATCATACAGGGCGGATTTGTAGAGGATCATGAGGACCTCCGGGGAATGATGAATTATGAATTAAGAATGATGAATGGCACAGATGAAGGAATAAGTAAGAAGGAAGAGGTAAGAAGTGCGGTAGAAATCCGTTTCACGGATTTCATGGAATTCCAAGGCCGGACACAAACGCACAGCACCTTCATTGAATAAAGATCTGACACGGAATAACTGTATCTTCGGCGTTGAGCGTATCTCAACACTTTCAAGCTGACTATTTTGGTGAGGCCCCTGTAATCCTCGTATGAGACCGTTTAGCCCCCATTGAACAACGCTTCCGAGCGATACATGAGGTTGAACCTGAGGGGGTAGAGGTGGTTTCCAACCGGTTTCAGCTTTGCTGAAACCGAGGGGAGAGCGCTCCTCCCTCTCCTTTGGGGCCGGGAAAGTCCAGAGAGGGCCCGGCCCGAGGGTCCTCTCTGGTCCCTGTCCGCCGCGCGAACAAGTTCGCGAGGACAAAAAACTATCGACTTGGTCGATATATTATCCGCAAGCGTCAGCGCGCTGACTGTATGTGCGGTGCAATCCAAAATAAAGGGGGTACGGATTGCCACGGGCTTCGCCCTCGCAATGACACCTTAATTGCAGTTGACAGAGAGTTCATGCATCTGCAACGCTCATGAGCAACGAGTGAAATACGCCTGCGGCGCGTGAAGTTTTCCTGCGGAAAGTGAAGTTCACCCGGCTTCGCCGTGGTGGACGCGGTGAGTGAAATTGCCGCGCTGCAGCAATCAGGCTCCGCTATTCTGCACTTTCAGCATCTCCTCCGCACCCGCGGCGCAGGTCCGGATCTCGCTCATCCCGGCGCGCCCGAGGAGCTCGAGCGTGGGGGAGTTCGTCCCGCAGCCGCATTCTTCGCCGGGATGCAGGACCCCCAGGTCGTCCGTGAGCACCGAGACCAGCGGATTCGCGCGGATCAGCGGGCTGATGAGGTTCACAAGCCCCGGCTGACCCATCGGAAGCGGCTCGAGCGTCCGCACATCCCGGATCAGAACGCGGGAGTAGACCGGGACGTGAAACCGGTGGTTTCTGCAGTCGCAGTACAGGATCGGATGCTCCGCCGCGCCGAAGCTCTCGACGATCTCCTCCTCCGGGATGCCGAGGACCCGCTCCGCGAGGGCGTAGAGGACCGTTTTGTCGACCGCCTCGCGCCAGAACTGCTTCCAGCCGCCGCCGAGCATGATCTTTGACCCCGCGGGCAGCCGGAGACGGATCCCGCGCCGGTCCATCTGCCGGAGCGTGAAATACGTGTAGGCCGGGAAGCCCATGAAGCGCGTGGGAAACGGGGAGGCGGCGTGACGCACGATCGCGCGGATGACGCCGTCGAGGTCCGGGACGTACTGCCCGTTCTGCCAGCGCAGGGCAAAGGTGCGGGAGAGGGCGGGCGCGAGGAAGGTGTACCCGTAGGCGGTCTTCGCGGCTGCCATGGCATTTTCCCGCCGGGGCATGTAGCCGAAGACGACGTAATGGCAGGGCCGGGGACTGACGATGCCGCGCGGGGAGGCGACCTTCAGAACCATCGAAAGTCCGGCGAAGCACGCGCCCCAGTCGAGGGAGACCTCGCTCGCCTGACCGCTCGTGCCGGAGGAGGCGGCGTGGATCGGCGAGGCGAGAGGGGGCAGGGAGCGGAGACAGTGCGTTTTCAGAAAGGCCGTCGGGATCGGCGGGAGCTTCGCGAGGTCGGAGATGGAGACAAGACCGTCGGGGGAGAATCCGGCGGCGTCGAGGATCGCGCGGTATTCGGGACAGTGCGCAGAATGAAACGCGGCGCACTCCCGGACCGCGTCGACGAAGAGGGCGTCCGTGGGGGCCGTGTCATACGGATCGGGCCAGAGAAAAAGCCGGGAACGAGCGGACATGGGGAGCCTCCGAGGAATTAAGAATTATGAATTAATAATGATGAATGGCGCGGATGAAGGAAGAAGTAAGAAGGAAGAGGTAAGAAGTGCGGTAGAAATCCGTTTCACGGATTTCAGTGAATTATAAGGCCGGACACAAACGCACAGCACCTTCATTGGGTGGAGGTCTGACACGGACCGCTGCATCCTCGGCGTTGAGCGTATTTCAAAACATACAGCTTGACTGACTTGGTGAGGCCCCTGTAATCCTGCTATGACACACGCTTAGCCCCCATTGAACAACGCTTCCGAGATATACATGAGGTTATACCCGAGGGGGTTGAGGTGGATGTCCAGCAGGTTTCAGCTTGCTGAAACCAAGCGGAGAAGGCGCTCCTTCTTCGCCTCTGGGGCCG
>CACZSA010000370.1 GCA_902783705.1 uncultured Ruminococcus sp. | reverse complement strand
TCACCCTTCCCTCGGATGGTGCGTATCTCTATTCCCTGCACGCGGAGTGGGACAAGCAGGGCAAGGTCAGCGGAGACGCATCCTATGCGTTCGCAACGGATCGGGCGGATTAAAGGATCAAACGAAAAAGGGACTGCCGCTCAGTCCCTTTTCTCTTTCTCAAATTTGTCCCGGTTTTCCTCAAAGAGTTCGTAATACATCTGCATGTTTTCCAGCTCCCACCAGCGTTTCGGCGCGGCGGGGCGGCTGTCGAGATCGTACAGCAGCGCGCCCTTCATCGAGAGGAAAAACGGGCTGTGCGTGGAGATCACAAACTGACAATGAAAGAACCGCGCGTATTCCGCAATCAGCTGCGCGACCTCCTTCTGATAGCGCGGGCTGAGGCTGTTCTCCGGCTCGTCGAGAAGGAAGAGGCAGTCGTTGCGGAAGTGCTCGCGGAAGAACTTCAGCGCGTACTGCCCGTTCGAATCGGGCGTCGAGAGTATCCCGGCATGGGTGTTCACGTATTTCGACATGGTCTTGTGCCGTACCTCGAGCCGCTTCACGAGGTCGTCGTAATCGGCGAGGGACCGGAAGGAGAAGGTCGCGCCCTGCATCATTCGGGCTTTCTCCTCGCGGTAGACGGCCTCTGCGTCCCGTCTGCGGTCCTCCGTTTCGAAATTCTCCACACGCCGGTCGATCAGGCCGTAGAAGACGTCGTCGCTTGTGAAGATCGCGCTGCCCGGTGCGATGCCGCGGTTCTCCGGGACCTCCCATCTGCACATGTACCGGATGTACTCATGAAAGAACGGGCTCGTGTTGAAAGGCGTGATGCGCGGGAGGTTCAGCGATTCCGCGATCAGGTTGAGAAGCGTCGATTTTCCGCTCCCGTTCCCGCCGCAGAAGATCGTCACGTCCGAGAATTCGATCCGGCGCAGTCCCATATACGGGAACATGCCGTAGGGATACTCATGCGGATGGGGATTCCCTCCCGCCCGCCGCGACCAGTACCGCTCGGCTCTGTCCTCTTCTTCGTCGAGCGTCGGGAGCGTATAGGATTGGAGATAGATCATGGTGAAACCTCCGTGTCTGTACAGTCTTCGATCACGACGGGCTCGCCGGAGACATTCACGCGGTTGCGGGCGATCCGGAGGCCGTCGACGTTGCGGCAGAAGATCGCGTGCTCTTTATGCGGCGCGTCGATCTCATTGTCTTCGATCACGACGTTCCGGATGCTCTGGCCCTTGGGGTGATCCGCGTCCGCCTTGACGACGATCCCCGCCGCCTCGCCCCACGCCCACCCGCAGTTCACGATCCGGTTTCTTCGGATGACAACATTCGCCGGACAGACGCCCTCGTACCACCATGATTCCGCCGCCGCAACGATCGCGGGTCCCTGCACGCCGCGGAAGGTATTCCCTTCGATACGGGCCGAGCGGGTCTTGATGAGGATGCTCCGCGCGAAGTGCGACGATGCGTGACAGCCGATCACCTCGAGCCTCGGCAGACGCGTCACGTCCGCGAGCATCCAGCCGTCCGTGTTCTCGGGAAGCGGGTGGTCGAGCGTCACGCGGCACATCCATTCGTCAGGCATCGGCACGCAGTCGACCACGCGGAATGAATCGAGGACATGGAGAGTGTCGTGAGACGTCAGCTCGAGCAGGTCGCCGGGATCGGGATAATCGAGGGTCTGCGCGTGCGTGCCGTCGGGCGTCTTTTCCCGGAGATACACGACGGTATCGCTCTCGCGCTTTACGACCGCCTGATAATACCCGTGGACGTTCGTGAAGTCGTCGCCCTGCCCTTCAAATACGCAGTTCTCAAAGCGGAGGAGCCCCTTCATCGAGGTAAAATGCGTCGCGTCGGTGTTTGTCGACCACATCTCGCCCGGTCCCGGAACGACGCGGAGACGCGTGAGGGTGACGTCCTCGCTTCGGTTGCCGACGATCCCCATGCCCGGCTGGGAGTGGATCGTCACGTCCTCGAGGCGGATATTCTTTGCCCGCTCGATGAGGATGCCCGGGCGGAAGTGATAGGTGTGGATCGTGCAGAAGCGCGTCCCGTCCGGTACCTGTCGGTCGAGAATCACCTCCGCCCGCGCGGGATCCGTCACATGAAGCTCCCGGATCCCGGCTTGAAGATCCCGACCTGTGACGGGATCACGGAAGAGATACCGCAGGCGAAGGGGCGTCCCCTCTTGCACGGGCGTATCTGCGTCGAAGAGGATCTCCGCACGCCCCGTCGACGGATCGGTCATCCGCACGGTTCCGCAGCTGTACGGCTTGCGCGCGTGATCGATCGTGAGGCCGCGGATCGTGATTCCCTCGCAGTCCCGGAGCGAGACGGGCTCCATGAAGCCATCGACGAGGAGGGTCGCTCCCTGCACATCGAGGACGGTTCCCCGCTGTCCCGCAAAGTCGATCCCGCGTGCATAGGCGAAGGAGGGGTTGAACATCGTCCGCTGCGGGTTCTGACCGAAATCTCCGTTCAGAACATGCTCCATCGTCTCGCGGGCGAGCGGATCCGTGATCCGATAGATCCCCGGCGGGACCGTAAGCATCGTCCCGGGATTGTCGCGGCAGTATTCCATGGCGCGGGCGAAGGTTTCCCGATCGTCTCCCGCGCGGAAGCGTTCGATGCAGATCTCAGGCATGGCAGTCCTCCTCATAGTAAACACCGTCCTTATCATACGCGTACGGCCCGGGTTCGTACAGGGTCACCGCCTCCCCGATCTGCGCGGTGATCGCCGCATACGGAAGGTATTTGTCGATCCGTCCGATCGGCGCGAAGCCATTTTCATAGGGGATCAGCGTATAGATCCGGAGATCTTCCCGGTCGGACAGGGTGAAGTGCAGGACGCCGTCCTTCGGGATGCGCCAGCGGCCTTCGGTGAAGTATTCGTAGACGACAAACTCCTCCCTCTCAAGTCCGGGAACATCGGAGGGACGGATGGTGCCGTCAAGCGGTCCATCCTCCTCGGCGATGTGGAACGCCGCGACGACGCCCGCCCTGCCGATCCGATTCTGGATCTTGAATGGCTTGCCCGAGGTGCGCGGATCATCGAGGAGGCAGTCTGCCGTGGGCATTCCGCTCCGGTCGCAGCGCAGGACCCGTCCGTCGTCGAAGCAGAGCGGCTGAAAAATCTCCGGCCTCGACCGCCCGATCTCGTCGCTCACATAGATCGGACCGCCCGAGACGGCGCGGAGAACGCTGTTCTTCACGGCCTGCGTGTCGTCCGTCCACCACATGTCATAATCGTTCCAGTAGAACTGTCCCTGCAGGATCGAGTTGTACGCGCATTGCAGAATGTGCTTCGTGAACCACGGGCGGTCCTCCGGCTGGAAGTCGTCGCTGCATCGGCAGATCGAGGAATAACCGCGGTTCCACAGATCCTCCGACGCCATCCCCATGCAGTTGATCATCGCGCTGTCAAAGTGAAGGCCGACGGATGCTTCCAGGCCGCGGTGCCACTCGCGCGTGACCCGTCCGACGCTCTCCATGCCCTTATAGAACCGCCGCGTCATGCTCTGGTTGTCCACTTTGAGGAAGTCTGCGCCGCACGACTTGAAAAACGCGTGCATGGTCGAAAAATACATGTAGGCCTTGTCCTCATGCCAGTCGGCGACGATCCGTCCGCCGGCGGTGACGGTCGTGTAATCCCTCAGCTTCCGGTATGCCTCTCCGGCAGGATCGAGGCCGTACCAGTACCCCGTCGACGGATGCCAGATCCCGACCTTCATGCCGTATGCATGGATTCGCTCTATCGCATGCGCGAGTCCGTCCGGGAAACGGTCGGACGCCGCCTCGTAGTCGGTCATGGGGGCGGAATGCATGAGGCGGAACATCTCCTCGCGCGTCTCGTACTTTGCTCCGCGGAAATTCCGGATCTCGGCCCACATATCGTCGAGGATCGCCCATTTCACGGGGATGCCCTTTTCGCGGAATTCCTCGCATTTTTCGATCAGTCCGGCCTCCGAGACGCGGATCTGCAGGGCGTCCCACGAGCACCAGCCGAGGTATTCAAAGACCTCGGGATACCGCCGATCTTCACGCAGGACGGTCCCGAGGATCGACGCGGCGGCATGGGTTGCCTGCTCAGTCAATTCAAACGGATCGTCTCCCTCCGCCCAGACGAAGGCGAGATCGCTGCATCCGACGGGGCCGCTGTGCCACGAGAACTGCTTTGCCGCGAGGCCCTCCGGCGTCCCCTCGAGCACGCATTTGAAGTCCCGGTCGACGACGGGCACGATCACGCCCCAGACGCCGCCGTCCGTTCGGTACAGCAAAAACTGCGTGTCGCGCGGGACCTTCGTGAGATCTGTGCCGAAGGTTGGCTGGCACCAGAATTCGGAATACCGCCAATCCGCCATATACCGGACCGTCGTCTCCGGATCGAGCAGGATCCGCACGCCGCACTCCGGATCGAGAGGGAGAAGGTCATGCGGACCGTTTACCTCGTACTTCGGACGCACCGCCGTCACGCCTCCCTGCTCGCTGATATCCAGTCCGACGGGCGCTTCGTATCCGTCCGCCGTGCGTCTGATAGCCGTGAATTTCATCGCCGCCTCCAGGATCAATCTTTCTGAAATATCTGAGATCAGTATAGCATATCCCGCCGCCCTTTGCAAGAGAGAATCGCTCCGGACAGGAAAAAACCGCTCCGCGTGCTACGGAACGGTTTTGAGATTCAGGTCTTGTCATCGGTGACGCTCCCGGAGCCGGAGAGGTCGATCGGGTCACCGAGATAGGTCGGTGCGGGTTCGAGATAGCCGACGGCGAAATCCTTGCACCGCGCGGCGATCTCCCGCGCTTCCCGGATCCCCTGCCCGATGTAGGTTCTGAGATCTGCCGGGACGCCGACCGCTTTGAGGCCGAGCGCCTCCGCCAGCCAGAGCGCGCGGTACAGGTGATACTCCTGCGAGACGATGACCACGTTCTTCGCGCCGAATACATCCCGCGCGCGGATCAGGGATTCGTAGGTCGAGAATCCGGCATGATCCATGAAGACGTCGTCCGGGACGACACCGTGCGATACGGCGAAGGACTTCATCGTGTTCACCTCGTCGTAGTCGGGCGAGCCGTGATCCCCGCTCATGAGGAGCTTCGGCGCGGCGGCATTCTCATAAAGCCCGATCCCGACGAGGAGGCGGTCTTCGAGCATGTGGCTCGGCGTCCCGTCCGCCCGCACGCCCGCGCCGAGCACGAGGATGCAGTCGGCACCCCGATTGTACACGTCTGCCTCAGGGAGGATCTTTGCGCGTCCCTTGACGAGCATCGCCGTATTGATCCCGAGAACGAGGAGCGCGCCGAAGATCAGGAGGAATAAGAGGATTTTAACGCCCGTCATGAGGCGGCTCTTTCGTTTCATTGTTCTGGCTCCGCATATAGTCTTCAAGGGCTTTCTGTTCTTTCTTCCGGCGGTACTTCTTCATGATCGTGCGGATCACAAGGACGATCGCCGCGATCACCACTGCCCAGATCAGGAGATACGGGATCGAGGTGACGAACCAGACGGCAAAGTCGGCGGCTCCTTCCCCGATGTCGAGGAAGTTCTCGCGCAATCCGGTGACGATCCGTTCGCCGAAGGTGAGGGTCCGCTCGTCCGGGACGGTTTCTCGCCGCACCTCGTTGACGCCGATGTGGATCGTGCAGTAGGAGATGAGATCGTCGTACTTCCGGAGCTGGGATTTGTAGGAATCGAGCTCGTAGTTGACCTCGGAAATGCGGTTCTGGAGAAGGATCACATCTTCGAGCGATTCCGCCTTGTCGAGGATTTCGAGGAGCGTGGAGTATTCCGTTTCCAGCGCGCGGATGTGGCTCTCGACGTCGATGTAGCTCATCGTGACGTCGTCCTTGCTCTCGGAGCGGTAGGTCATCGCGCCGATCTCTGTGACGCTCGACATGAACGCGTCGTACCGGGAGGCTGGAACCCGGACCGTGATGGAGGCGCTGCGGGAGGAATAGGAGGAATAGATGCCGCCGCCGTAGGTCTCGGAGGACTCGATATACCCGCCCGCATCCGCGACACATGTGTTCAGGGATTCGAGGAAGGCTTCGTATCCGGTGGTCTCAAAGTTGACGGTCGCCGTGCGGATGATCTTGCGCTCGGAGAGGTCGTTCGAGGGATCCGGGCTGGGCGCGGAATCGTAGCCGGACATGCCGACGTCCGCGTCTTCCCATGCCATCTCGGCCTCCTCGGGATAGGCGTAATCATAAGCAGCGTCGGACTTCGCGTAGCTTCCGGTGTAGCTGTTGAATTCCGGGGAGGACGAGGAACAGGAGGCGAGCGGGAGCGTCAGGGTGATGGCGGCGAGCAGGGACAGGATTCTCTGTTTTTTCATGGCATACCTCCGAAGTTTTTCATTTTATTGTTCTTTGATTCTTAGACGCCGCCGGATGGAGAAAAGTTCCGGTTTTCGAAGAATTTTTCAGTAAATTTTGTACGCGCCTTGCAAATCCCGCGCGAATGGATTATAATGAAATATCCTGACAGCGGAGGTCCACCATGGCATACAAGAAATACGTGACGCTCAGCTACGACGACGGTTCAAAATACGACCGCCGCTTCATCGAAATGCTCAACGCTTACGGCGTGAAATGCACGTTCAATCTCATCTCCGGCTCGATGCCCGACGACGATCCCGATTCGTGGTATATCTCAAAGGCAGAGGCGACGGCGCTTTACCGGGGACATGAAATCGCGACGCACTCGAGAAATCACCCGCACCTCGAGACCCTTCCGCGGGAGGAAATTGTAGAGCAGATCATGGATGATCGGCGTGCGCTCGAAGCGGTGGCGGGTTATCCGGTCATCGGACATGCCTATCCGTTCGGCTCGTTCAGCGACACGGTGATCGACGTGCTCGGGGAGTGCGGGATCCGCTATGCCCGGACCGTCCGTTCGACAAAGCGGTTCGGCGTGCCGGAGAATCCCCTGACGCTCGATCCGACCTGCCATCACCGCGATCCCGAAATCTTCCGGCTGATCGACGAATTCCTCGCGGCGGAGCCGACGGACGGCGATATGCTGTTCTATCTGTGGGGACATTCGTTTGAATTTGACCGGAACGAGGAGTTCAACAGCTGGGAGCACATCGACCGCGTTCTCCGCGCGATCTCGGGAAAGCCGGGCGTCGAATATGTCACCAATATCGGCTTTTTTGAACGCGAATAACCGACAGAGATTTCATATATATGCATGCAAAAGGCGCGGCTCCGCGTCTTTTTGTTGGTTAACAATGAATATTTAACCGGTCAATGACGGAATTTCATACAATCCCACAGCGACGGAATCCTGAAAAAGGATTGACAAACGAAAGAAATTGGAGTATAATAGAACAAAACTAATAGCCGGTTATAAACTCACTTTGATTTTTCCGATAACGGCGTCTATCATTCCATCTCTTTCAGGAGGTCCCCATGAATAGAGTATTCAATTTCTCCGCTGGTCCGTCCATGCTTCCGCTGCCCGTCCTCGAGAAGGCGGCGTCCGAGCTCGTCTGTTACGGCGAATCCGGCATGTCTGTCATGGAGATGAGCCACCGATCCGCGGACTACGAAGCGATCATTCAGAAAGCCGAGGCGGATCTGCGCACGCTGATGCAGATTCCCGAGAATTATAAAGTCCTCTTCCTGCAGGGCGGCGCGTCCACCCAGTTTGCGGCGGTCCCGCTGAATCTGATGAAGAACGGACGCGCAGACTATGTCCTCTCCGGTCAGTTCTCGACCAAGGCTTACAAGGAAGGCCAGAAATACGGCGACTGCGCAGTCGCGGCCTCCTCAAAGGACGTCAACTTCATCCGCGTCCCGGAGACGACCCGCGAGAGCTTCCGCCCGGACGCCGATTACGTCCATATCTGCTTCAACAACACCATCTACGGGACGAAGTATCCGTATATCCCGGACACCGGGGACGTTCCGCTCGTCGCCGATCTCTCCTCCTGCATCCTCTCCGAGCCCGTCGACGTTACAAAATTCGGTGTCATCTACGCGGGCGCGCAGAAGAACATGGCGCCTGCCGGCCTGACCGTCGTGATCGTACGCGAAGACCTGCTTGGCTGGACCAATCCCATGACCCCGTCGATGCTCGACTGGAAACTCATGGCGGACAACGGATCGATGTATAATACCCCGCCGTGCTACGCGATCTATATGGCGGGCCTCGTTTACGAATGGCTCCTCTCGATCGGCGGCCTTGAAGAGATGAAGCACCGCAACCAGAAGAAGGCCGCGCTCCTGTACGATTACCTCGACAGCCAGAACTATTACCTCGCTCCGGTCGAGAAGACGAGCCGCTCCATGATGAACGTCACGTTCGTCACGGGCGTCGAGGATCTCGACAAGAAGTTTGCGAAGGAAGCCGCTGCCGCCGGACTGAAAAACCTCAAGGGCCACCGCTCCGTTGGCGGGATGCGCGCCTCGATCTACAACGCCATGCCCTATGAAGGCGTCGAAGCGCTCGTCGCGTTCATGAAGGACTTCGCCGAAAAGAATCCGAAATAAGGAGGGAGAGACATCATGCAGAACATTCAGCTTCTCAATAAAATCGCCCAGGTCGGGACCGACCGCTTCGATCCCTCGAAATATGCCGTATCCGCCGACATCACCGTGCCGGACGCCATCATGGTCCGCTCCGCCGCGATGCATGACATGACCTTTGATCCCGCGCTGAAAGCCATCGCACGGTGCGGCGCGGGTGTGAACAACATCCCCGTCGACCGATGCGCCGAGGAAGGGATCGTCGTCTTCAACACGCCCGGTGCGAACGCCAACGGCGTCAAGGAGCTGACCGTCGCGGCCCTGCTCCTCGCGTCGAGAAACATCATCGGCGGCGTCGAATGGGCGTCCGGCCTGACGGAGAACGTCGCAAAGGCCGTCGAGGCAGGCAAGAGCGCGTACGGCGGCACCGAGATCAAGGGCAAGACCCTCGGCGTCATCGGTCTCGGCGCGATCGGCGGTCTTGTCGCCAACGCCGCGAAGTCCCTCGGCATGAACGTCGTCGGATGCGACCCGTATCTCACCGTCGACGCCGCGTGGGGCCTCTCCAGCTCCGTGAAGAAGGCGGCGACCTACGAAGAGGTCTACGCCGTCAGCGATTATCTCACCCTCCATGTTCCCGCTACGAAGGAGACGAAGGGCTTCATCAACCGCGACACCATCGCCCAGATGAAGCACGGCGTGAAAATCATCAACCTTGCCCGCGCGGATCTCGTGAACGCGGCGGATCTCAAGGAAGCGCTCGCGTCCGGGCAGGTCTCGGCCTATGTGACCGACTTCCCGACCGAAGAAACCGTCGGCGTCCCTGGCATCATCACGATCCCGCATCTCGGCGCGTCGACCGAAGAATCCGAGGAAAACTGCGCCGTCATGGCCGCAGATCAGCTCATCGACTTCCTCGAAAACGGCAACATCAAGAACAGCGTCAACTACCCCGCCGTCGACATGCCCCGCACGGACGCCGGACGTCTCGTCATCCTCCACCGCAATATCCCGAACATGATCTCCCACGTCGCTTCCACCCTCGCCGACCGGAAGATCAACATCGAGAACATGGTCAACCGCTCCCGCGGCGACTTCTCGGTCACGCTGGTCGATACCTATGCGGAGATCACCGCCGAAATGCGCGCGGAGATCGAGAGCATGGAAGGCATCATCAAGGTCATCGTCATCCGGTAAAAGCCTGAATTCAAACAACCGCACCCCGGAGCGATCCGAAGGTGCGGTTTTCGTTTTATCGGGTGATCCGTCGGCATTCGAGGTAGTACCGCTTCCCCGCCGCCTCGCCCATCGAGAAGGTCTTCCGCGGGAGGGTGCCGTGCTCTGCGACGTACGGGAAGAGCGCGGATTTGTCCATTCCGTCGAAGAGGAAGCCGACAGTTCCCTCCTCCGCCGCCAGCTCTCTGAGCGATTCTTCGCCGTGAATATAATCACACGCAACGCCCGGATGGTCTGCGATATAGGCGTCGATCCAGTCCTGCAGCGACCCGACGGTCAGGGCGTGCGTCGGATGCGCAAAGGCGATCTCCTCGGATCTCCCTGCCGAGAAGACCGTGACGCGCTGTCCGCCGACACCTGAGATTTCCGCGAGCGCAGCGAAGACGTCGTCCGGATCAACATGCCGGAGGATGCGGTAAATCGGCTCGAATACGAGGGATTCCTCGCCGAGCGCAGTGATCTCACAGAGCGCGTACCGCGCGGGATGATGCATGTCTCCGGTCTCCCGCTTTACGTTCTCCCAATGCGCGCGGGCGGCGGCGAGGGAGTGATTCCCATCCCCCATCGCGTAGACCAGCGCGCCGCGGGAAGTTTCGTATTCGGCGATCTTCTCCATAAGCAGCGCGGCGTCATGACCTTCGATCGCGTATCCCCGCGCGTGACCGCCGCCCTCCATGAGATCGAAGTCGTAGGCAATCTGACGCGCGAGACGACCGGCCTCTTCCATGAGTCCCACACCTTCGTCGATCAGCACGAGGATATGCGGCAGTTCGATCGAAGCGGCTGCGCGGATCCTGCACCGGGGCGGAATGCGTTCGAGTACGGTCGCCTCCGTCGCGCGGATCGGGGATTCGGAGCCCGGGTGGTAGTCGTATGCCTCGAGGTCGATCTGACCGACGATCCCGCGTCGGAGAGAGCCGTCCGGGAGGGTTCGCTCGAGATAGATGAAGCCGTCGATCTGACGCATATCCGCCTCATCGAAGGATGCCATCGAATCGGCGATCTCGCCCGCGTGCTCCGCCTCCAGCGGCGTTCCGAGATAGGCTTCCGGCATGATGAAGTCATAGGTCGAGGCGACGCCCTCCGCCGTTTTCCGCACGCGTTCCCAGTAAGCGGGCTCCGACGTGAACTGGTCGCAGGCGATCACGGCCCAGCGGCGCATCGCGTCCGGATCGGCGGAGCAGGCCGGGAGCAGGATCCGCGAGGAGGAGAATATCGTCTTATATTTATTCATTTCTGCTGCCTTTCTTCGCTTGGTTTATGAAATTCTATATAATTATACATGACGCCGCGGCTTCTGTCAAGAAGTTTGTACAGAAAGTCAGCGACGATCTTCTTGACAAATTCCCCGCTCTGCCATATAATATGTAAGGGGAAGTTTATCCTTCTCCGGTTCAGAAAGAATACAGAGGTTGACTGACGTGGATTTCAATTCGTTCAATATCAAGGTCGTTAAATTCGGCGGAAGCTCCCTCGCGGACGCCGAGCAGTTCCGCAAAGTCGGAAAAATCATCCGTTCCGATCCGACGCGTCTTTTCGTCGTTCCCTCCGCGCCCGGCAAGCGCTTCTCCGGCGACACCAAGGTCACCGATATGCTGTACGAGTGCTACAACGTGGCGGCAGCGGGCGGCGTGATCGAGGAGCTTTTCTCCCGCATCCGTGAGCGCTACGATTCGATCATCCGGGATCTCGGGCTGACGCTTGATCTTACTGAGGAATACACGCACATCAAATGGGCCATCGGTCATTCCGCGGGCCGGGACTACGCGGCGAGCCGGGGCGAATACCTCAACGGCATCGTCCTCGCGAACTACCTCGGCTACGACTTCATCGATCCCGCGCGGTATGTCCGATTCTTCGACAACGGGACGTTTGATTCCGAAACCACGAACAACCTTCTCTCCGAAGAGCTGAAAAAACACAAAAACGGCGTGATCCCCGGCTTCTACGGGTCCATGCCGAACGGAACGATCAAGACCTTCTCCCGCGGCGGCTCGGACGTCACCGGATCCATCGTGGCCCGCGCAGCGGACGCCGATCTGTACGAGAACTGGACGGACGTCTCCGGGTTCCTCATGGCGGATCCGCGCATCGTCGACAATCCGCAGGGGATCTCGTTCATCACCTACCGGGAGCTGCGCGAGCTGTCCTATATGGGCGCGGGCGTGCTGCATGAGGACGCGATCTTCCCCGTCCGCTTCGCCGGGATCCCGATCAATATCCGCAACACCAACGCTCCCGAGGATCCGGGCACGATCATCCTTTCGCATACAGATTCGTACGATCCGAAGAACATCATCACCGGGATCGCCGGGAAGAAGGGCTTCTGCGTCATTACGATCGAAAAAGCGATGATGAACGCGGAAAAGGGATTCGGACGAAAGGTTCTCGAGGCAATCGAAAAGGAGAACATCTCCTTCGAGCATCTTCCCTCCGGGATCGACACCATGAGCGTGGTTCTCAACCGCGCGGAAATCGCCGAGAGCCGCGAGCGGATCATCAACCGCATCTGCGCAAGCGTCGAGCCGGACGCCATCTCGGTCGAAGAGGGACTCGCCCTCATCGCCGTCGTCGGACGCGGCATGGTTAAGTCCAAGGGTACGGCGGTCCGCGTCTTCAAGGCGGTCGCGGCAGCGGGCATCAACATCCGCATGATCGACCAGGGCTCCTCCGAGCTCAACATCATCATCGGCGTCGACGAAGGGGACTTCGAGGCCGCGATGCGCGCGATCTACGCGGAATTCGTGAACGGGAAAGAATAAATTCACCGCTGAAAAAAGCAAGGGGGAGGCGCTTTCATTTGGAAAGTCCCTCCCCCGCTTTTCGGGAAATCATTTTTCCGGCACGATGTGGATCGGAAGAACCGTTCCGCCGAGGATGTGGAAATGCAGGTGCATCACCGTCTGCCCGGCATCCGGTCCGCAGTTCGCGATGACACGGTAGCCGTTCTCACAGCCGCCGAGCCGCGCGATCTCGGGGATCTTCTCGAAGATCTTCGCGACCACCGCGCTGTTCTCCGCGTTCACGCCGTCCATCGACGGGATGTGCGTCTTCGGAACCACCAGCACATGGCAGGGCGCCTCGGGGTTGATGTCCCGGAACGCATACATGTCGTCGTCCTCGTAAACCTTCGTCGACGGGATCTCCCCGGCGATGATCTTGCAGAATAAGCAGTCCATCAGAATTCTCCTTTTGCATGGATTTTCGACCCTATTTTACCACATCCGGAAGACAAAATCAAGGAATCCGCAGAAATGTTCAAAGTTTTTGACGTACACACACACACTTATCCCGAAAAGATCGCGGAAAAAGCCTGCGAGAATCTCGGGCACTTCTACAATTTCGACGTTCTCGGCAAGGGGACGTATGCCGATCTCGAATCGCAGGCCGAGGCCAACCACGTCGGCGGGTATCTGCTCTTCTCCGTCGCGACGAACGCGCATCAGGTCCCGAAGGTCAACAACTCCATCGCCGCGCTGGCGGAGTATTCGCGCTCCCGCGGCTTCCGCACCGTCGGATATGCAGGGATGCATCAGGACTTCCCGGACTTTGAAGGGGAGATCGACCGCGCGGTCTCGCTGGGGCTTCGCGGCGTGAAGATCCACCCCGATATTCAGGGCGTGAACATCGACGATCCGCGGCTCCTCCCGCTCTACGAGATCCTCGAAGCGCGCAGGCTTCCCGTCTATCTGCACATGGGCGACAACCGGCCCGAATATCAGTTCTCCTCCGCGGACAAGCTGGTGCGGGTCCTCGATATGTTCCCGAATCTCGTCGTCGGCGCGGCGCATCTCGGCGGGTACAAGTCCTGGGATGTCAACGTGCCCCTGCTTGCCGGACGGAATAACGTCTGGTACGACACGTCGAGCGCGCTCTGGGCCATGTCGGTCGAGGACGCCGAGAGGATCATCCATACCCTCGGCGTGGAGAACGTGATGTTCGGCACCGATTACCCGGTCGTCAACACGAAGGAGGAGCTTGAACGCTTCTTCCGGATCCCGCTGACGGACGACGAGCGCGAAGCGATCCTCTGGAACAACGCGATGCGCTTCTTCCACATGGAGGACACCGAATGACCGAATGCCTCTGGGACAGGCTCTCGCGCAGGGAACGCCCGATCTGGCTCTACGGTACGGGGAACGGCGCGGACAAGATCCTCGATGTGCTCGAAGCGCGCGGGATACCGGTACAAGGTGTGTTCGCCTCGGACGGGTTCGTGCGCTCGCGCGTTTTCCGGGGGATGCCCGTGCGGTCCTATTCCGACGTGCGTGCAGAGGCGGGAGATGATTTCACCGTGCTCCTTGCGTTCGGATCGGCGCGGGAGGACGTGATCGATTTTGTCCGTATCCTCGACGCGCGTCATGATCTCGTGATTCCGGAGGTTCCGCTCTACGGCGGCGAGCTCTTCGACAGCGCATATTTTGAGCGTCACCGTACGGATCTCGCCGAGGCGCGCGCACTCCTCGCCGACGAGCGATCCCGTGCGCTGTTTGATTCAGCAGTCGCGTTCCGGCTCACCGGCCGGCTGAGCTGCTGTCTGTCCGACACGGAACCCATGGAGACAAGCGTCCGCAATCTGCTTGCAGATCAGACGATCCGCACCCTCGTCGACGGCGGTGCGTTCCGGGGAGACAGCGCGGAGATCTTCGTTCGCACCCTGAGACCGGATACCGTCATCGCGGCAGAGCCCGATCCGTCCACGTTCAAACGGCTTGCATATTATGCGGAACAGGAGGAGCGCGCGAGAATCCTCCCCGTCAACGCCGCGCTGTGGGATGCGGAAACCGTCCTTCCTTATTCCGCCTCAGGAAACCGGGGATCTGCCGAAGAAGGTCATGGCAGACGCGCGAAGAGGACGGAGGTCCGTTGTGTGACGGTCGATTCGCTCTTGGCGGACAAGCCGCTTGATTTTCTCAAGCTCGACGTGGAAGGCGCGGAGGAACGGGCACTCCGGGGTGCTGAGACTGCGATCCGCCGGGACTGTCCGAATCTCGCCGTCTCGCTCTATCACCGCACGGACGATCTCTTCGCCCTGCCCCGCCTTGTTCATGAGCTTCTGCCCGCGCATCGGCTGTACCTGAGGCGTCCGCGCTGCCTCCCGATGTGGGACCTGACGCTCTATGCCGTCCGCACTCATGCATGACAAAAGGGATTGTCGGAAAAAAATCTGGTGCCGGTTGATTTCATGACAAACGAAAGCTTGTCATTGCGAGGAGCGAGCCCTAAGGCTCGTGACGTGGCAATCTCTCCGAAATTGATGAGCAGGATGGAAGCCGGGTGGC
>CACZSA010000369.1 GCA_902783705.1 uncultured Ruminococcus sp. | reverse complement strand
GGCTTCCCCGTCGTACACCGTTCCGACAAAGACGCCGTATTTGTTGTGCCAGCGGATATAGTCGTCCCCGAGCGTCGCGTCTCCGTCCTCAGCCACAACGGTGAACACGTCGAAGAGATTGTCCGCCGCATCCCTCTCCACCTCAAAGAAGCTGACCGAGGCGGAATACCCGTTTGTGAAATCGTGGAAGACCAGCGAATCGGCCTCTTCCGCCTGCTCGTCGAGGGTGTCGGGCAGGGCGAGATGGAGGTTGTGGCTCTCATAGAAGAGATCCTGCATCCCATAACCCGGCGCGCCGTATTCCGTCCGGACGGATTTCCGCGGGGGCCGGGATCCGCTCTTCCACTTGCCCCCCTCGATGAAGCGGCCTCGGATCAGCTCGCGGAGTTCGCCGAAGACAAAGCCGTATTTTTCGGGATAGCGGAACTCCGCCTCGACCATGTACTTCGATCCGAAGCCCGTATAGGAGAAGGTAACCGTCCCGTCCTTCTTCGTCTCCGACGTCATCCAGTCCTCTCCGACGGCGAGGATGGTGTTGTCCGGGCTGTTTTTCATGAGGGAAATCAGCTCATCGATGTTCCGGTACGGATTGAACTCCAGCTTTACGGAGAGGGACGCGGCGCTCCGCTTGTCCGAGATGATCATGCTCTGATCCTCGAACGCCTTCATTTCGGTCAGCTGGGCCGGGTAAAATATGAGACAGTCCGCCGCCTCCATGAAGTAGACGGCGTGATTGTGATTGTAGTCGTCCCGGTCTTTTGCGTAGGGCTCCGCGACTCTCGCGGCGGTCACGGCGGACGCGGCTACCGAGGCGGCTTTGCGGATGACCGTGGTTTCCGGGCTTTTTTGGGCGTTTGTACTCCCGGTCCGGGCGGCGATCCGATCGCGCGGGACCTCGGCCTTAACGTTCTTGTCCCCGACGGTCACATAGACATAGACACCGTAATCGTTCAGGACGGCGGTATAGGCGGTGTCGCCCGTGACGCCGGCTACGACGGAAGGGGACTCCTTTTTGCTCGGGTAAACGTCGATCTCCGCCTTGCGCGCATAGTCGTCGCAGACCGAGAGGATCACCGGAATATCGTCGTCCTCCGCCTCATAGAGGTACGTGCCTTCCTCGTCCTCGTCCGGCGTGAGCGCGGGGACTTCGACGGCAAGCCGCTCGAGAGTGACCCCGACGTCTTCCGGAGTCTCCGGATTCACGGGAAGCGCGTCCACATAGTCGGGATAATCGTCTGCCCACAGCCAAAGCCCGCAGAATCCCAGCGAAAGCGCAATGAGAATCAGCAGAACAATCAGTACGATCAGTCCGGTTTTCTTTTTCGGGGGCTGAATGGGGAACGGTCCGGTGTATGGCGTTCCCTGGGGATACGGCGTCGGATTCTGCGGTCCCTGCCGAGGTCCGCCGGTCGGTTGATTCTGCATACTGGTACACCCTCCGTGCGCATTCCGTGTTTAATCGTATTTTACTCTATCGGGCATAGTTCGTCAATATGCTCACAATAAATAGGGGGACTTTGCCGTTTGCCGGAAACAAGATATGGGACGAAGCGGAGCGCGATAAGCTCATCGGCTTCATCCGAAAGAATCCCGGCGGGTATCTTTTCGGATCATCCGCACAGTTCGCGGCATTGGTTCTCGATCGGGGCGGAAGCAATCCATATCACGTCTGACGCGTCGCAACAGGTTA
This sequence comes from uncultured Ruminococcus sp., assembly GCA_902783705.1. Taxonomy (GTDB): domain Bacteria; phylum Bacillota; class Clostridia; order Oscillospirales; family CAG-272; genus UMGS1696. The sequence goes on along the minus strand of CACZSA010000369.1, from coordinate 4,339 downwards.
TAGAGATGGGACTGTCGCATCCACTTCAGAAAATACCCTTTTTTTCTTGTTTGCTCAAGGTTAAGCCCCCATTCGTTTAGTCGTTCTCCGGATGGATGTGATCGGATATATTGTACCATATCACAGGGCCGTACGCAAGGGGAGGACGAAAAAAGGGCGGTGTCAGTTTTCCGCTGCACATGTTGCAGGGCTTTTTCGAGAAAGAAATCTCCCTTATCCTTGTCGCCGCTTCCGAACAGGGCGGCAGATAGACGGAGCATGGCATAGTGTGCCATGTGAAACGCCCACCTCGTCAGTCTCTGAGACACGCCCGCGCCTCTGAAAAACCAACGGATCCTATTGAAAGAACGGGCATACTGTGATATAATGAGGCCGATGAAATGACCGAATGACAAAGGATATGCCTGTGTGCGTTGGTATGCTGTTCCGTATCCTTTTCATACGGACGGAGGCGCAGGGATTATCATGCAGAGAATATTGATCGTCGAGGACGACCGGGCGATCATCGCGGCGCTGGAACAATATCTCAGGACGGAGGACTTTGATCCGGTATCCGCGACGGGCGAGCGCGAGGCAGTCCGGCTGATGGACGCTTTTTCCCCGGAGCTTGTGCTGATCGACATCTCCCTCGCGGAGGGCGACGGTTTTTCCGTGTGCCGGTGTGCGAAGGAGAGGGGGATTCCCGCCGTCTTTCTTACAGCGTCCGGGGACGAGAACAGCGTTGTGGAAGGGCTGGATCTGGGGGCGGACGATTACATCTCCAAGCCCTATCGTCCGCGGGAGCTGGTGTCGAGGATCCGGTCCGTCCTGCGCAGAAACGGCAAGGGGCAGAGCGTCGTGAAGCTGGGCGGCGTCTCGGTCGATACGGACAAAGGGACCGTGAAGAAGGACGGCGAGGTCCTGCCGCTCACCGCCCTCGAATTCAAGCTCCTGATGGTGTTCGTCAACAACCGGGGAAAGCTGCTCTCGAGGACCCGTCTGCTCGACGAGATCTGGGACGTCGGCGGGGACTTCGTGAACGACAACACATTGACCGTCTATATCAAGCGGCTCCGGGAAAAGATCGGGGACGACCCCGCCGGGCAATCCGTCATCAAAACCGTGCGCGGCCTCGGATATCGGGTGGATTGATATGAAACTGTTGCGAAATCCCGACGCGAAGCGGGAACTGCTGATTTTTGCCCTGTCCGGTCTTGTATTCACCGGGATCGGATTCTTCCTCTCCGTTCGCTGCGGCCTCCTCGCGCTGGCGATCTGCACGGTCTATTTCTTGACGGTGCTTCTCTTTGTCGCCCGGCGGTACCGCGCCATCGCGGCGTTAGCCGAACAGGTCGGGCGGGTGCTCCACGGGCAGGAAAAGCTTGTGACGATGCGGGATGAGGAGGGAGAACTCGCCATCCTCGCGTCGGAGATCGGAAAGATGACCGTGCGGCTCAAGGAGCAGTCGGACCGGCTGACCGGGGAGAAGGTGCGTCTGACCGAAGCCATTCAGGATATGTTCCATCAGATCCGGACTCCGCTCACCGGGATCAATCTGACGGTTTCTCTCCTGCAGGAGGAAGACCTGACCGCCGAGCGGCGCAGCCGTCTGACGAGGGATCTGAGCCGTCAGTCCGAGCGGATCCGCTGGCTCGTCGAAACCCTTTTGAAGCTGAGCAAGATCGATGCGGGGACCGCGGTGTTCCGCCCGGAGACGATCCCGGCGGAAGCGCTGATCGAGCAGGCCGTCTCGCCGCTCCGGATCCCGATGGAACTGCGGGAGCAGACGCTCCGGATCCATGCGGACGGCACGTCCTTTTTCGTGGATCCCGCTTGGACGGCGGAAGCGCTCTCCAATTTGTTGAAAAACTGCATGGAGCACACGCCGCCCGGGGGGACGATCGACGTCGATGCCCGGGAAACCGCCCTGTTCTCGGAACTCACCATAAAGGACAGCGGAACCGGATTCGATCAGGCGGACATCCCCCGCCTCTTCGAGCGGTTTTATAAAGGGAAGAACGCGACGCCGGAGTCGGTCGGCATCGGACTCGCGCTCGCAAGAAGCGTCATCGCCGCACAGAACGGAACCATTGCCGTCGCGAACGCCCCGTCCGGAGGAGCCTGCTTCACGATCCGGTTCTATAAGAATATCGTCTGAGAGCAAAACCGCCTGTTTTTTCGGGCGGTTTTTTTCGGAAAGTCACCGGAGAGTCACTTTCGCCTGATATACTGTTCATGTGAATACCGAAGGAGGCAGATTTATGGAACTGCTGCGAATTGAAAATCTGACGAAGATCTACGGAACGGGAGAAAATCAGGTGCGCGCGCTGGACGACGTGTCGTTCACGGTGGAGAAGGGGGAATTCCTCGCCATCATCGGTCCGTCCGGATCCGGGAAGAGCACGCTGCTGCACATCCTCGGCGGCGTCGACCGTCCGAGCGGCGGAAAGGTCTGGCTGGACGGGCAGGACGTCTACGCGCAGAACGAGGAACAGCTCGCGATCTTCCGCCGCAGACAGGTCGGGCTGATCTACCAGTTTTACAATCTGATTCCCGTTCTCAACGTCGAGGAAAACATGACCCTTCCGGTGCTGATGGACGGGCGTCCCGTGAACGAGGAACGGCTTGAGGAGCTCCTCGGGATTCTCGGACTTCAGGGGCGGAGAAAACACCTGCCGAACCAGCTTTCCGGCGGACAGCAGCAGCGCGTCTCCATCGGGCGCGCGCTCATGAACGCGCCGTCGGTGGTGCTGGCGGACGAGCCCACGGGGAATCTGGACAGCCGGAACAGTCAGGAGATCGTCGAGCTCCTCCGGTCCTCCAATATCCGCTACAAGCAGACGCTGATCGTCATCACCCACGATGAGAACATCGCGCTTCAGGCCGACCGCATCATCGCCATCGAGGACGGGCGGATCACCCGGGACGAGCGCATCCGGGAGGCAAGGGCATGAACATCCTGCGCACCTTTACGAAAAAATCCCTCCTCGCCAACCGCACGAGGACGATCGTGACCGTCATCGGGATCATCCTCTCCATGGCCTTGTTCACCGCCGTGATCGAGGCGGCGTACAGCGGCCAGCAGTTTCTGATCCGCAACATCGAGGACTCCGAGGGCGCGTGGATGGTCAACGAGACCAGCCTGACTCCCGGCGAGGCAGAATCCCTCTCTACAACGGACGGCGTCAGCAAAAGCGCGGAGTGGAATGAAGCGGGCTGGGGCCTCTTCGACCCGGAGAAGGCCGACGGCGCGGAAAGACCCTATCTGGTCGTGGAATCCATGGGCGAGGGAATCGAGGAGCTTCTGCCTCCCCGCCTGATTGCGGGACGTTTTCCGGAGAATCCCGGCGAGCTCCTTCTCCCGTCCAGCTTCACGCTCTATTCCGGCCTGAACCTCCGGACGGGGGATACCCTGACGATCGCCCTCGGTCAAAGAGTCACAGCTTCCGGGGAACCCCTCGCCATTGTCGATCCGTTCATGGGGCCGGACGGGGAGACCATAGCGGATCCCACGGAGCGGACCTATACCGTGGTCGGCGTGTACGAGCCGTTCGTGCGGGAGGTGGACTCCTTCGAGAACCCCGGCTATATCGCCCTGACCCGCGGGGAGGCTGGAAACGGGAATACAACCGTCTTCTGTACCCTGAAGCGTCCCTCCGCGACGACCTGGTGGCTGAATGCCCATCCGCCTGTGGGACTGCGGCGGGTGCACACCGATCTGAAGCGGTTCCAAGGCTCCTTCGGCTCGAGCGATCTGATGACCGCACTCTACGGTTTTACCGGGGTGCTGGTATTCCTCGTGGCCTTCGGATCGATCTCCCTGATCTACAACTCCTTCTCCATCTCTGTCAGCGAGCGGACGCGGCAATTCGGGATTCTGAAAAGCGTCGGTGCGACGAAGAAGCAGATCCGGGGGAGCGTTTTGTACGAGGCCCTGCTGCTCGCCGCCGTGGGGATCCCTGTCGGGCTTCTCGTGGGCTGCGCAGGCATCGGGATTACGCTCTATTGTCTCAGGGACGCATTTGCCTCCATGACCGTGTCGGGCGTCGAGACGCAGATGAAGCTGGTCCTCAATCCCTCCGCCCTTCTCATCGCGGCTCTGGTGTGCCTTGCGACCACGCTGATCTCCTCGGCGATTCCGGCCCGTCGGGCGATCCGCGTCTCTCCCATCGACTCCATCCGCCAGACCGACGACGTGAAGCTCTCGGCGCGGGAGGTGAAGACCGGCCCCCTGACCAAAAAGTTCTTCGGATTCGAGGGCATGATGGCGGCAAAGAACTTCAAGCGGAACCGGAAGCGGTACCGGAGCACCGTCGTCAGCCTGTTTCTCAGCGTGATGCTCTTCATCTCCGCGTCCAGC
>CACZSA010000368.1 GCA_902783705.1 uncultured Ruminococcus sp. | reverse complement strand
GGACATCGGATCCGAAAGGCTCGTCAATCTCATGACGGCATGGCGGCACGAGATCATGGAGCTCATGGGCGGCATGGGGATCAACTCGGTCGAGGCTCTGCGCGGCAACCGGCTGATGCTCCGCGGCGTCGGGATGACGGACAGGGAACTCGAAATTCTCGGGATCGCGCACGCGGGGGAGTGAAGGATGAAAAGAGTTTACGTCAACGAAGAGTGGTGCCTCGGCTGCCATCTTTGCGAATACAACTGCGCCTTCGCCAATTCCGGCGGGACCGATATGGCGTCCGCGCTCAGGGGAAAACCGATTTTCCCGCGCATCCATGTCGAGGGGGATGACCGGGTGACTTACGCCGTCTCCTGCCGCCACTGCACGGATCCGATCTGCGTGAAATGCTGCATCGCCGGGGCCCTCGCCAAGGGGGAGGACGGCGTCATCCGGATCGACAGGGGACGCTGCGTGGGCTGCTTCACCTGCGTCCTCGTCTGTCCCTGGGGCGCGCTGGCACCGGCGGAAGACGGCGTGATGCAGAAATGCGAGCTGTGTCTCACGAACGCGTCCGGGGAACCGGCGTGCGTGAGGGGATGTCCCAACCGCGCCATCGTCTATGAGGAGAGGTAAGGCCATGAAAAACTACGTCATCATCGGCAACGGGACGGCGGCGGTCTCCTGCATCGAGGGGATCCGCTCGGTGGACGGGAAATCCCCGATTACCGTGATCTCCGGCGAGAAGTACCCCGCCTACTGCCGCCCGCTCATCTCCTACGCGCTCGAAGGGAAAGCCGTGCCGGAGAAGATGAACCAGCGTCCGGCGGACTTCTATGAGAAAAACGGATGCCGGGTCCTCTTTGGGACAAAGGCCGTCGGGATCGATCCGGAGAACAAGACCGTGACACTGGAGGATGGCTCGTGCCTGCCCTATACGAAGCTCTGCGTCGCGGCGGGCTCCTCCCCCTTCGTCCCTCCCATGGCGGGACTGGACACGGTGGAGAAGAAGTTTTCCTTCCTGACGATGGACGACATGCTGGCCCTGGACGCCGCGGTCGAGGAAGACAGCCGCGTGCTGATCGTCGGGGCGGGGCTGATCGGGCTGAAATGCGCAGAGGGTCTGGCGGAGCGTGTGCGCTCGATCACGGTGTGCGATCTCGCGCCGCGGGTCCTGTCCAGCATTCTCGACGAGGAAGGCGCGGCCCTGATGCAGGAAAAGTTGGAGGCGCACGGGATCTCCTTCCTGCTCGGCGACACGGCGGACCGGTTTGAGCAGAACCGCGCCGTCATGAAAAGCGGGAAAACGGTCGATTTTGACATCCTCGTCCTCGCGGTCGGCGTCCGGGCGAATACCGCTCTCATCCGGGACATCGGTGGCGAGGTGAACCGCGGGATCGTCGTGGACACGCATATGCGCACAAGCATTCCGGACATTTACGCCGCCGGGGACTGCGCCGAAGGATTCGATTCCTCCCTCGGGACAAACCGCGTGCTCGCCATTCTCCCGAACGCCCGGTTTCAGGGGGAATGCGCCGGGATCAACATGGCGGGCGGGGAGCGGACGCTGAAAAACGCCGTCCCCCTCAACGCGATCGGGTTCTTCGGCCTGCACAGCCTGACGGCGGGATCGGCTCCCGAGGGCTGCGAGGTCTTTGAGGAGCGCGGACCGGGGAAGATCAGAAAGCTCTATACGAAGGACGGATTCCTCACGGGCTTCACCCTCATCGGGTGCGAAGAGCGGGCCGGGATCTACACCTCGCTCATCCGGGAGAGGATCCCTCTCGACTCGCTCGATTTCGAGCTTCTGAAGCATTTGGCAACCACGGCGGCCTTCCCGCATGAGGAACGCCGAAGAAAATTCGGAGGTGCGGTATGACGACGCTTTTCGCAAAAGAACTGGATCACCGCGCGCTGAACGAAAAAATCCGCGGCGCGGGGGAGTCCGTCCGGGTCACGGGCTGCCTCGGTCAACGGTTCATCGGCGCGGGCATGAGCGGGGTTCAGATTGAAGTGAAGGGGATCCCCGGCAATGCCCTCGGCGCGTATCTCAATGGCGCAGAAATCACGGTCGACGGCAACGCGCAGGACGCGGTCGGCGACACGATGAACGGCGGGCGGATCGTGGTGCGCGGGAGCATCGGAGACGCGGCGGGATACGCCATGCGGGGCGGGGAGATCTATGTCCGGGACAACGCCGGATACCGCGCCGGGATCCACATGAAGGCATACAAAGAAAAAATCCCCGTCCTCGTGATCGGAGGACATGCGGGGAGTTTTCTCGGGGAATACCAGGCGGGCGGCGTGATCGTCGTGCTCGGGGTGAATTCGGACGGAAGAATCGTCGGCGATTTTCCCTGCACCGGGATGCACGGCGGGCGGATGTTCCTGCGCGGGACGTGCGAAGGGATCGTCTTTCCCCCGCAGGTCACGGCAAGGGAAGCCTCCCCGGAGGACATGGACGCTGTCCGGCCGCTCATCGAAACCTACGCCGCCCTCTTTGAAAAAGAAGCAGACGCCATTCTGGATTCTCCCTTCACCGTCGTGACCCCGGACAGCGCGAATCCGTACCGGAGGATGTATGTGGAGAACTGATGCGGGGGAGGGGTTTGTCATGTGCCCGGTTTTCTGAACGACCACAGCGGCCAGCTCGCGTGGATCCCTTCGACTGCCCGGAGACCTTCTCCTGCGTCATCGCCGGGCATCAGGCGGGCAGAAGGCCGAGAGTCGCTGCGTTCGTCGGAATTTTACAAAGGCTCTGCCGGGAGGCCGTGGCGTTTCCGATGTGATTATCTGCATCCTCTCAAAGCATCCTGTGAGCTTAAAAGACATACAATTCTTGCGATAAGAGAATCATTCTCTTGAATCGTGAGGTAGACAACTCCTGCATGATCTGATATGATATAGACACAGGATGCGCAGCCTGATCTTTCAGACAGGAGAACCAATAACATGAAACTATATCTCGGAGAAACGATCAAGCGTTTGAGACAGCAGAAGGGTCTGACACAGGAACAGCTTGCAGACAAGCTGGGGGTCTCCTTCCAGTCCATCAGCCGTTGGGAGGGAGGTGCGAGTTATCCCGATATCGAGCTCATCCCTGAAATTGCCGGTTTTTTTCAGGTGACAACCGACGAATTGATGGGGCTGGATAAATCACTGCGGGAAAAGAAACTGAACGAAGCTTTGCAGCAGCTGACCGGAAATGTTCCTCTCGAAGAACGTGTCAAAATCCAACGTCAAATCCATAGAGATTTTCCGCACGAATCCGGTGTTTTGTATGGGCTCATTCATACGCTCGGCGAGCTGTGTGAAGAAGGACAGGAAGGTTACTACGAAGAGCTGAAGCAGGTTGCGGAAGAATACCTTTCTCTGCCCGATGAAAATTCGTATGACCGTGATTTTGTCAAAACAGAACTGATCACCGCCGCTCCGGAGGAGGAAGTGGAGGACCTGCTTGGCAAATATGCCAGTGCGTTCGATATGAGATCCCGCATGCTTCTGAAACGGCGGTATGAATACCGAAGGGATCAGGTGCGATGTGAAGCACAGGCACAAGCAAACTTCATCCATGGGATTTATGACATGGTTTACGGCGGTTTGCCGAAAGCTCCGGACGCAGAAGAAGCTGTCGGAATTCATACGAAAGCCCTGCGCATCCTGAACCTTCTTTCAAACCGGGAGGGGGATGTTTTGATCCCCACAACTCCCGATCTGTGGAGCCCTTTTCGCATCTGGCTCGGTATCCATCTTGCCTTTTCGCTGAGCCGACTCCCGGATAGGAGGGATGACGCGCTGGATGTTTTGGAATCAACGGTCATACTGACTGAGAACGCATCCCGGATTCCGGAAGGGACGATCCTTGCGGCGGAAACAGAAGGGTTCGGGTATATCTCGGTGTGTGTTTCCTATTGCTCTGCATCAAGACTGTACCGTTTCCGCCACCCTCTGTTTCTGTTCAGGAACGCGGATAAAAAGTTTATATCCATCCATACCGCCTTCCAACCGCAATGGCTGGATCGGGGAGAATTCGATCCGATACGCGGGGACCCGCGTTTCCTGGCATGTTCCGAACGTGTTCAGCGGATGGCGGCAAACGCACCGGTAGAACCTTTCTAAAATTCGTTTGAGGCCCACGAGTGCCCCTTCTGCCCGATTGGACGGGCAAGTACGAAGGAAGCAGGCAAACCCGGAGCCTCACAAAGAAAAGCTTCCACAATGCCGCTCTTCGGAATGTCGATCCGCCCGATTTTGAGAATTACAGACCGCGTCCCGTTCGGAGCAGGGAGAGGACGGCCATGTCGTCGAAGGCTTCTCCCTCCTCTCTGAACTGTTCGACCGCCTCCGTGACCGTCCGGACCGCATCCTCCGCAGTGCCCGAAGAGGCCGAAAATCCCTCGAGCGCTTCGAGCAGCCGGGCTTCCCCGAAGAACTTCTTCTGCGGGTTGACGGCTTCCGTCACGCCGTCCGTGTAGAGGAGGATCCCCTCGCCGGGCTGAACGGTGAGTTCGTCCTCGACGATCCCGGCACCCTCAAACAATCCGAGCGCGATCCCGCTGTCCGGGCGGAGGAGACGGCACGGCGATCCGAGCAGAACGGGAGGCGTGTGTCCGGCGTTGGCATAGCGCATCCTGCCGCTCTCCGGATCGAAGACCAGCACAAAGACCGTCGCGAACAGTCCCTCCGGATTCTGCGCGCAGAACACGTCGTTGACCTGATTCAGGGTTTCCGCGGGACCGAAACCGGACGTCAGCTTTTCGTGGATGACGGTTTTTGCCATGGCCATGAAAATCGCTGCGGAGATCCCCTTGCCCGAAACGTCGCCGAGAACCGCGCAGACGGTATTTCCGTCTCCGGTGAAGCAGTCATAGAAATCCCCGCCGACGGCTCTGGCAGGCCGCGTCACTGCATGGAGCGCGAAGCCTTCCCCCTTCAGAGAGGTCTCTTCCGGAACAAGCCCGTACTGAATGCGCCGGGCAACGTCGAGCTGCACATTGGTCTCGACGCGCTCCCTCGTCAGGCTTTCGATATTGGCGATATATGCGCGGATATCCCCGGTCATCTTCTCGTAGGACGCCGCGATCTCCCCGATCTCGTCCTCCGAGCGGATCCCGATCGGTTCCGGCTCCCGGCTGCTGTCCGCAGCGAAGAGGCTCATGCGCTCCGACAGCGTGTGGATCGGCCGCAGGATCCGCCGCCGCATCAGGATCAGCAGTACCAGCAGCCCCGTTGTCAGCGCCAGCACGACCGGCAGGACGGCGACCAGAAATTCACGCAGGACCTTCGTCTCTTCCAGCCGGATGCTCTGGTCCATCCCGATGACCGCAAGGAGGCGGCCCTGCCAGTCCGTGTACGGTGACAGCCATGTCACATTGTTCCCGTATCGGGTGGAAACCCGCCCCATCTGCATCTCGCGCGAGCCGGAGAGAAGCGCCTGCTCCCACTTGTCGAAGGCCTCGTCGGAAACCGCCCCGAGATACCGCTCGCGGAGGACCACGGCGTCTTTGTCGTCGTCTCCCCCGACGCAGAACAGAAAACGGCGTTCCCCGGCGGACGGATCGACGGTGTAGATATAAAGATAGTCCAGATCAAAGGTCCGGCACAGCGTCCGCAGCGAATCCCGTTCGCTCCGGTACCGCTCGTCGGCCTCGGCGGAGAGAAGCGCTTCCATGTCCAGCTCCGCGCGATCGAGAGAGAGCCGGACGATCTCCGCGCAGCGCTCTGCCTCCCGCCTGCTCTCCCTCACATTCTGTGTGTATGTGTGGTAATAGTTCCACGCTCCCGTCGAGGCAAGGGAGAGGAGAAGGATCACGATGAAGCAGCGCGTGATCCTTTTCCCGATGGATTCCTTTTTCATTGGATCGCGATGTGCTTGTCCAGTCCGGTCATCCGGAACACGTCCTTAATTTCGTCGGACACGCGGCAGAGCGTCAGGGCTCCGTTCATCTTCTTGTGCGCGGCGACGATCTGGCGCAGTCCGGCGGATGAGATGAATTCGAGCTTTTCGCAATCGATCGTCAGGGCGGTGATCTCCGCGCCGAGGGCGTCGATCTCCGCGCCGAGGTCCGGAGCGGTTTGGGTGTTGAGCCATCCGGAAAGCTTGATCTCGGCAGTGCTCCCGCACAGGTTCTTCTCGATGGTCATATTCTGTTCTCCTGTCTGTTTCGAAATCGATGAATCAGAGCGTCTTTTCTCAGTCCTCAAACATGGTGAGCTCGTCCAGCGCCCGGATCATCTGCACGATATACTTTTCCCCGCTGACCGGCCACTTGAAGCCGAGACGGTACAGAGCGGAGGCGGTGAAGCGGCAGTCCGCCCCGAGCTCGTAGCGGCGTTCGCTTCCCTCGCGGCTCTGATACGCGATCAGCGCGCCGGATGTGTCTCCGGCCTCCGCCTGACGCCGCTCAAAATCCTCATCTTCGAGCGCGTCCACCGAGAAGCCGTATTCCCGCATGGCGTACACGATATCCGCATAGGTGACCGTGTGGTTGTTCATGGGATGGAACACGGTGAACTCCCGGCTCGTTCCGGAGAGAAGCAGAATGGCACGGGCCGTCATGTCGATCTCGGAGAAGTCCGTTCCGGCGTTCATCACGGAATACGGCACGGCGCCGATGGCCTTGTAGCTCGCCAGCGACCGGATGAACGCGTTGCTGCGGAAATTCACCTGGAATTCGCCGTCCGAAGCGCGCCCCATCAGATTGCCGAGGCGCATGATCTTGGCGTCCAGGCCGCGTCCGACCGCCTCAAGCACCGCTTTTTCCGCCTTGAATTTGGTGTACGCATACTGGTTGTCCAGCAGCTGTCCGTTGTAAAGCGCGCTCTCCGTCAGCATCCAGCTCCGCGGCGGCACCCCGTCCAGTCCCTCGCCCGCGACGCTGACCGTGGAGACCTGAATCAGCCGCCTGCCCGTTTCCTCGCAGAGGGCGATCAGGTTTTCGACGCCGTGGAAATTGACCTGTTCGAGGCTGTCGTCCCGGACGAAATGCTTGACCAGCGCGGCGCAGTTGATCAGCGTGTCGAAGGGCGCCGTTTTCGCGGCTTCGAGGGACGCGCGGTCGGTGATATCGCCGTGCAGGATCCTGACGCGTCCGTTCTCGAAATACGGATCGAGCGGCTCGTCGAAGTAGTAGAAGTAGAGCGTCCGAAGATGCTTTTCGGGCGTCTCGCCGCGGAGGAGACAGGTCACGTGCCCACGGCCGTTCATGAGGTATTCGTGCAGGACGTGGATGCCGAGGAATCCCGTCGCGCCCGTGAGCAGGAGGTCTCCGACGGAAGTCCTTGTGAGACCCGGCAGCTTGTCCTCCGTATTCCCGGCGAGCTTCAGGGAGGAATAGTCGAAGCTCCTCAGGTCGTCCGTATCGTCCTCAGCGGGCGCGGCAGGCTCTCCGCCGGCGGCAAGAGCGGCAAGCGCGCGCGGCGTCTGCGCCTTGAAGATGTCGGCGTAGACGATGGGATAGCCCCGGTCGGCGGCGTTGAGCGCGATGATCGCGGCGGAGAGAGACGTTCCGCCGAGCTCGAAGAAGTTGCCCTCCGCGCTGACGCGGTCCATGTTGAGCACCTCCGCAAACCATGCGCAGAAATCTTCCTCCGCGGGGGTGGACGGCGCGGCATACTCTTCAGCCGAAGGCGCGTATTCCACCTTCGGCAGTTTCTTTTTGTCGATTTTTCCGTTCGCCGTCAGCGGCATCCGATCGAGCTGCACAAGGACTCCGGGCACCATGTAGGGTGTCAGCGTCTTCGAAATCTCGGCCTTCAGCTCCGCCGGGGAGATCTCGCGGCTTGCCGTGTAATACCCGGCGAGGAATTGATTGTTCTCTTCTCCGGTCATGACGACAATGCTCGTCAGCACACCGTCCGCCGCGTTGATGGCGCTCTCGATCTCCCCGAGCTCCACGCGGAGTCCTCTCAGCTTGACCTGATTGTCCGTACGGCCCTTGAAGCGGATCTTTCCGTCCGCGGTCCACGACGCGATGTCTCCGGTCCGGTACGCGGGCAGGCCGTTCAGGGTGATGAATTTCTCCGCGGTCAGATCGTCGCGCTTCACATAGCCGCGTCCGACGCCCGCCCCCGCGATCACGAGCTCGCCCGGGACCAGCGGCGGAAGGATCCTTCCGTTCGGGGAGAGAATATACGCCTTCACATTGCCGGCGGGCCTGCCGATTGTGATGACGTTCGCGTTCGTGACGACGTCCATCGTACAGCTGATCGTCGCCTCGGTCGGGCCGTAGCCGTTCATGATGTATGCGTCCGGGTTGATAGCGCAGATCTTGCCGAGCAGGGCCGCCGGGAACGCCTCCGCCCCGAGGTCGTAGGACACGACGTTCCGAAGCGCCGGCTTCATGACGGACAGGCCGATGCAGTTGGAGAGGAACGAGGGCGTGCAGGTCATCATGTCGACGTGATGACGGATCATCAGCTCGGCGAGCGCCGCGGGATTGTGGATCTCCTCTTCGGAGGCCATGCAGATCGTCATGCCGTTCGCGAGCGGGATGAATTCCTCCATGACGGACACGTCGAACGTGATGGCTGCCAGCGCGAGGGACACATGCGCGCGCTCCGTGTACCCGAGGATCTCTCCGTTCTTCGGGTTGGCGTCGACAAAGTTGACGAGATTCCCCTGCGTCAGGAGCACGCCCTTCGGCTTGCCCGTGGACCCGGAGGTGAAGATCGTGTACGCGAGCGAATCGGCTGGAACGTATATCTCCGGATTCGTCGTATCCGCATTCGTCAGCAGATCTTCTGCCGCGACGACGGCGCAGGGCAGGGTCGAGAGGAACGCCCCGCGCTCCTGCATCAGCGTCCGGTTCGTCACCAGCACCGCGGCCTCCGCGTCCGTCGCCATGACCTCTATGCGGTCGTCCGGGTATTCGGGATCGATGGACAGGAATGCGCCGCCCGCCTTCAGGATGCCCTGACGCACCATGTAAACCTCGGCGCAGCGGGGCAGCATCAGCGCTGCGATCCGGTCCGGACCGATGCCGAGGGCGATGAGACCATGCGCCACACGGTTTGCGCGCGCGTTCAACTCGGCGTAAGTCAGCTCGCAATCCGGCGTGATCACGGCGACCCGGTCGGGATGCGCGGCGGCGGACGCCTCGAGCAGGCAGTGCGCCGGACGGTAGACGACGGGCCAGTCCGTGTCGTTGGCAGAATCGAGGACCGCCTGTCCTTTTTCATTCATCAGATCGATCGCGTCGAGCGTCGGGACCTCGAGCAGCTGCCGGGCGACCTGCGCGTACAGCTCCAAAAACATTCCGATCATCCCGCCGGTATAGCGTTCGGGGTCATACTCGGCGTAGAGGGAATAGGTCCCGTTCTCGAGGAACACATCGACGGAGAGCGGCGCCTGCACGCTGTCGAGGGTCTGTGCAAGGCTCCGGCTCCGCTGTCCCGCCACCGTGAATTCATTGAAGGCGCTTCCCTGATAGGCGAAGAGAATGTCCGGACGGATGCCGTAGGCGCGGCTGACCTCCGCGAAGGAGTACAGGTCTCCCGCCGTCAGATCCCGGATCCGGCGCGCCGTTTCGCGGATCATTTCCGAGGGGGACTCAGCCCCCGTGAAGCGGATATGGAAGGGATAGGTCTTCACCAGCATGCCGACGGTGCGGAAGGTGCGGGGATCGCTGCGCCCGTTGTAGATGCTGCAGAACAGGGCCTCGTCCTGTCCGGTCGTTCTGGCGAGCGTATAGGCGAGGGCGAAGGTGAAGAACGCGTTCTCCGTCACCTTCTGCGCGGCGCACCACTTCTGCACGCGCTCCGCCATGCCATCGCCGAGGATCCGCTTCCGGGCGTGCTCCTTCTCCGGTTCTCCGCCGGGGAAGTCCGCGTCCGGGAGGCTGTTGACGTCCACCCCGCTGAAAACGCTGTCGTAGTAGGCCCGGGCGTCGGCGTATGCCTGACCTGCCCGTGCTTCGCGTTCGTCCCGCGCGAGGTCGAAGGCGGTGTATTTCTCCGTCTCCGGAGCTTCTCCCTCGAACGCCCGCTCGAGATCCTCCATGAACAGCGCGAGGGACGTCCCGTCGAAGATGATGTGGTGGACATTGAGGTAGAGGTAGACCGCCTCCTCCGTGCGGTAGACCTTCGCACGGTAAAGAGGCGCGTTCGCGAAATCAAAGGGAACATGCTCCTTCATGCGCTCCGTCAGCGCGTCCTCGGTGATCTCTTCGGTCTGCGCGCGGAAATCGTCGTCGGAGGCGATCATGACGGCGGTGTGCTCGCGGTCGGGCACGATGCGGCACCCAAGGACGGGATGCGCGGCGATCGTCTCCTCCAGCGCGCGGCAGAGACGGTCGGTGTCGGTATCCGCGGAGACCCGGAACAGGAACGGAAGCTGATAGGCATCGTTGTCTGGATCCATCATGCAGGCGGAGTAGATGCCGAGCTGCGTCTGCGTCAGCGGCCACGGGCCCTCCGCATCCCGGACGGGCGACGACTGCGATGCCGCCGGGGCTTCCATGAAGTGTCCGACGATGGCGTTCTCAATGGAGAGAAGGGAGCCGCGGGCCAGCACGTCCACGTCCGGACTGTAGCCGAAGGCGTCCTCGATATCCACCGCCAGCATCAACGCGGAGATACTCGTCAGGCCAAGATCCTCGAGCGGTTTCTCCACCGGGAAGTCCTCCGTCCCGAGGATCGGCGAAAGGATTCCGTAGAGCTTCTCCTCCAGCTCGGTTCTGGCGCGGGGACCGGATTCTTCGCCTTCGTCCGCCGCAAAGGCCGGTTCGGGAAGCGCGCGCTTGTCCACCTTTCCGTTTACGTTGAGCGGGATCTTCTCGATCTGCATCGTCACGGCGGGAACCATGTAGGAGGGCTTGCGCTCCAGGATGAACGCCTCGAGGGCCTTGATATCCACGGGCGCG
>CACZSA010000367.1 GCA_902783705.1 uncultured Ruminococcus sp. | reverse complement strand
TACCGCGGAAGGCATTCGTTTTGAGAATTTCCGTGTCGAAGGAAAAACAGCCCGTTCGGCAGAGGAGGCAGGGATCGAGATTTGTCCTTTTACGTCGGATGTCTGTGTTCGAGCGGAGTATGAAAAAGCCCTGTGATGCCCGCACAATCCGCTCTGCCCGCTGCGCGTTTCAATGGATGGAGGAATTTGCCGGGAGACCGTCCCCGAGTTTTTGGACGGGATTTCCGTCCGTGCCGCAGAGATCCCATGTGCCGCATTTTAAGATATATCGATCCTTGATGACGGCATAATCCCGGTGGTAAGAGGTTAACGAAAAGGATTTCGCAATCATCCCCAGACAGTCGCTGCTGAACCAGAATCAAATCCCCCTTACAGATTGAAACATGTAAGGGGGATTGATGTTTTACACAGCCCGAACCCGTCCGTGATCCCTCACCAGGCGGGTGTCGTCCCTCTTGACGCAGAACAGCTTGATGATTTCAGACGTGTGGTACCCAGGCAGGTTGGCAGCTTGTTCGGGTGAGAGACAGAGGAGCGATCCTGTCCTGGCCCTCTGCGAAAGCTGCTTGACACCGTTCACAAGACATCCGTCAAATGTATGCCTGAATCTCATGCGCGTCCGCCAGCATCGGTTAATTGCGTGCAAATTCCATTGCCGTTTTCTTTGATACCAAATCCGACTCTTGCAATTCCGGCGCGGGTGTGGTAAACTGTGGTCAGAGAGTCCGAAATCCCCGCACGGAGGCGTGCTATGACAGATAGTCGAAAAGATCAGAACATATTTCACGTTTCCCCCCTCGGGAGCGACGAGCGCGGAACCGGGTCTCCGGACGCGCCTTTCGCGACCGTCTCCAAAGCCGCAGAGTCCTGTCCGGAATCGGTGATCCTGGTACACGAAGGCACATACGGCAGGGTCCGGTTCGACAGCCGCTGTTCCGGTACGGACGATTCCCCGACGGTGATCCGGGCGGCGGAGGGAGAGCGGGCCGTATTCCGCTGTGCCGGGGGCGCCTGTATCCACCTTGTCAACGTCGGGAACATCGTGCTCGAGGGTCTCGAGACGGAGGGCGGCACCCACGGGATCCGGTATGAGAGCACCCGGGAGGCCGGAGATTCGATCCTTGCGAACATTACCATCCGGAACTGCACGGTCCACGGCGTCCGGGGTGTTCACGGGATCTGCGTCTACGCCCGCCGCGACACCGAGCCCGTCCGGAATTTCACGATCGGAGGCTGTCATGTGTTCGACTGCGAATGCGGGTCCAGCGAGTCCGTGGTCCTGAACGGCAATATCGACGGATTCCTCGTCGCCGGGTGTGTGATCCACGACAACAACAACATCGGGATCGACATGATCGGCTTTGAAGGCACGGCCCGCCATCCGGACGGCACTGACGGTGTCAATCCTTATGAGAACGACTATGTGCGCAACGGGGTCTGCCGGGACAACCTCGTTTACCGGATCTGCACTGAGGGGAATATGGCCTATTACCGGGACGGTTCCTTCGACCACTGCGCGGGCGGGATCTATGTGGACGGCGGTCAGCGCATCGAAATCACGCGGAATTTCATCTTCGACTGTGACATCGGCATCGAGGTTGCGACGGAGCACAGCCCGGACGACAATCCCCTCTTCCGGGTGCAAAACGTCCGGGTTCACGACAACGTGATCGCCGGATGCCGCGGATTCGCGGGACTCTGCTTCGGCGGCTACGACCGGGATCTCGGATTCACCGAGGCGTGCTCCTTCGATCACAACACCCTCGCGGACAACGACGTCATGATCGCGGTGCAGAGGAGCCGGAACAACCGGGTCTTCTCCAATCTTCTGCTTGGCGGCGGCACGGCTGTTCTGTACAACGAGAGCTGCCGGAAGGAAGACCTTGTCAACGCCATCGAAGGAAACGCAGCCGCGGGTCGGACGGAGGGATACGGCTGGTGCGCGGACTACGGAATGCTCTGTCCGGAAAGAAGCGGCGCCGCGGACGGGTACCGTTCCCTGCTCCCGGGCATCGGCTCCTCCTTCGTCCCCGATCCGGAGTGGATCCGGCGCGTACAACGCTGAGCGACGATCCCCCAACTCCCCTCACCTAAGCCGGGCAGGGGGCTCGTCTCACCGCATCCTCCGTCGGGCCTGCCGTCAGAATCCCGATCGTCCGCCGCGCGCCGGGGACAAAGCCCTTGACAGATCGGTCTTGAGCAGTCTCGCAGGAGTTGGGGCGAAAAGGCTTGACAGCATCCGCGGAATCGTGTATCATAATATCGGAAATACTGTCCGGCAGGCAACTTACTGCCGGATTCAAAGAGAAGGAATTGGAGATTATTATGGAAAGAATCCTGATCGATCTGGACCGCGGCTGGCGGTTTGCTCTGGGCGACATCGGAACGGAACGGCGCAACAGCCACGCGGACTCCTACGGCACGTGCAAGGCCGGAGCGGTCCCGGGGCCGGGCGGCAAAAACTGGGACGACAGCGACTGGCGGGAGCTGGATCTTCCCCACGACTATTTCGCCGAGAGCGATTTCTCCCCAGACAATCTGCTCTCCCATGGCTACCGGACGCGGAACAACGCCTGGTACCGCAAGACCTTCCTGCTGGACCCGGAGCTCGAGGGGCGGCAGCTGCTCGTCTGCTTCGAGGGGACCGCGGTCAACGCAGAGTTCTACTTCAACGGCTCCCTCATGGCGCGTTCCTTCAGCGCGTACACCGAGACCGTCTTCGACATCACCGACCGGGCGTATTTCGACGGACGGCCCAACGTCCTCGCGGTCCGGATCAACGGATTCGAGACCGAGGGCTGGTGGTACGAGGGCGCGGGCATTTACCGTCACGTGCGCCTATACGCGAAGAATCCGATCCACATCGCCCACAACGGCGTCTTCGGCAAGCCGGTTCTGAATCCCGGCACGAAGAACAGCTGGACCGTGGAAGTGAAGACCGAGGTGGAGAACAGCGGATACAAGGCCGCGGACGCTGTTGTTCGGGCGGAGCTCTTCGACGGGGAGACGGTCATCGCGTCGTCCTCCTGCCCCGTCGCCTGTCCCGGGGACTCCGTCTCCGAGGCCGCGATGAAGCTCAAGGTCTCCCGTCCGCGCCGCTGGGATGTGGACGACCCGAACCTCTACACCCTCCGGGTGACGGTGGAACGGGACGGAGAGCCCGCCGACTGCACCGACGTCCGGATCGGCTTCCGCACCTTCTCCGTGGATCCGGACAAGGGCTTCTTCCTCAACGGTCGCTCCCTCAAGATCAAGGGGACCTGCAACCATCAGGATCACGCGGGCGTGGGCGTCGCGGTGCCGGATTCCGTGCAGTATTACCGGGTCAAGCGGCTCAAGGAGCTGGGCACCAACGCCTACCGCTGTTCTCATAACCTGCCCGCGAAGGAGATCCTGGACGCCTGCGACGAGCTG
>CACZSA010000366.1 GCA_902783705.1 uncultured Ruminococcus sp. | reverse complement strand
ATCCCTCGAAAATCTCCCTCATGGACGTCTCCCCGAAGATGGTCGTCTCCGTCGCGACGGCGATGATCCCCTTCCTCGAGAACGACGACAACTCCCGCGCGCTCATGGGCTCCAACATGCAGAAGCAGGCTGTCCCGCTCCTCACCACCGACTCCCCGATCGTCGGGACCGGTATGGAATACAAGGCGGCGGTCGACTCCGGCGTCGTTGTCGTCTGCGAGAACAGCGGCTGGGCCGAGAGCGTCACCGCGGACGAGATCGTCATCCACTGCGACGACGGTCACAAGGACACCTACCGCCTCATCAAATTCAAGCGCTCCAACCAGGGCACCTGCGTCAACCAGCGCCCGATCGTCAATCAGGGCGAGCGCGTCGAAGCCGGACAGATCATCGCCGACGGTCCCGCGACCTCGAACGGCGAAATCGCGCTCGGCAAGAACGCCCTCATCGGCTTCATGACGTGGGAAGGCTACAACTACGAGGACGCGGTCCTTCTGAACGAACGCCTCGTGCGCGACGACATGTACACCTCCATCCACATCGAGGAGTACAGCCATGAAGCGCGCGACACCAAGCTCGGTCCGGAAGAGATCACCCGCGAGATCCCGAACGTCGGCGACGAGGCCATCAAGGACCTCGATCCCGAAGGCGTCATCAAGATCGGTACCGAAGTCCGCGCGGGCGATATCCTCGTCGGCAAGGTCACCCCGAAGGGCGAGACCGAGCTGACCGCCGAGGAACGCCTCCTGCGCGCCATCTTCGGCGAAAAGGCCAGAGAAGTCCGCGACACCTCCCTCCGCGTTCCGCACGGCGAACAGGGCATCATCGTCGACGTCAAGGTGTTCAGCCGCGAGAACGGCGACGAGCTGCCTCCCGGAGTCAACAAGGTCGTCCGCGTGTACATCGCGCAGAAGAGAAAGATCTCCGTCGGCGACAAGATGGCGGGCCGTCACGGCAACAAGGGCGTCGTGTCCCGCATCCTCCCGCCGGAAGACATGCCCTTCCTCCCCGACGGCACCCCGCTTGACATCGTGCTCAATCCTCTGGGCGTTCCTTCCCGTATGAACATCGGACAGGTGCTCGAGGTGCATCTCGGCATCGCGGCGAAGAAGCTCGGCTGGAAGATCATGACCCCGGTCTTCGACGGCGCGACCGAGGCGGACATCTCCGAATGCCTCCGTCTCGCAGGGCTTGACCGCGACGTCCTCCCGAACGAGAATGTGAACGGCAAGAACCTCTTTGAAGAGATCGTCGACCCCGAATCCGGCCTGCGCGACCTCCGTCCCATCACCGGCGACGAGCGCCAGGACGAAGCGCACCTGGAAGAGCTCCGCCTCGCGGGCAAGCTCAAGGTCGTGGACGGCAAGACCGTTCTGTACGACGGGCGCACGGGCGTTCCGTTCGACAACCCGGTCACGGTCGGCATCATGTATTACCTCAAGCTCCATCACCTCGTGGACGACAAGATCCATGCCCGTTCGACGGGTCCCTACTCCCTCGTCACGCAGCAGCCTCTCGGCGGCAAAGCCCAGTTCGGCGGCCAGCGCTTCGGCGAGATGGAAGTCTGGGCGCTCGAAGCCTACGGCGCGGCCTACACCCTCCAGGAGATCCTGACGGTGAAGTCCGACGACACCATCGGGCGCGTCAAGACCTACGAGGCCATCGTCAAGGGTCAGAACATCCCGACACCCGGCATCCCCGAGGCCTTCAAGGTCCTCGTGAAGGAACTGCAGGCGCTCGGCCTCGACATCAAGATCCTCGACCATGACGAAAACGAAGTCCCGCTCGAATCCATCGGCGACGACGAGATCGAAGCTCCGAACACCGTCTCCTCCTCCGACGACGAGATCACCGAGGACGACGTCGGACGCGCGGTCGAGACCGACGATCTCATGAACTACTACACCGAGGAATCCGAGGACGAGGAAGAGGACGGTCCGGACGACGCGGAGCTCCTCGCTGCGGAAGCGGCTCAGAACTTCGGCTACGGTTCGTTCGACGACGACATGGACGACTGATGAAATCACCGGTCGGATTACTTCCTATATCACACAGAGAAGGTATTATTGCTGATGGAACGCAATGTATTTGAATCGATAAAAATCGGCCTTGCTTCTCCCGAGATGATCCGCGGCTGGTCCTACGGCGAGGT
>CACZSA010000365.1 GCA_902783705.1 uncultured Ruminococcus sp. | reverse complement strand
GAGTCCAGAGGCGGAGAAGGCGCTCCTTCTTCGCCTCTGGGAGCGGTGATTCACAAGAGGCCGGCTCCGGAGGCCTCTTGTGCGCCGTCCGCGCAGGACAAAAAAATGATGGATCTGCAAGATCCAAACTCCGCAAGCGCCAGCGCGCAAACCAAAAGAATAAAAAAATCCGCGGAGATCCGTGATCAAGATCTCCGCGGCGATCATTCAGCCTGTCAGACGTTTTCGTCTTCTTCCTCTTCTTCTTCTTCCAGAAGCGGCTTGTGGCATGCCGGGCAGATGACGTCCTCGGGGTTCACCGTGTCGTCGAAGTACACCTTCCCCCCGCAGTGCGGACACGTCGAGCAGTAGAATTCCTCCTCCTCTTCGTCGTCCTCATCCTCGTCTTCGTCTTCGTCGTCATCCTCGTCGTCGTCGAAATCGTCGAAGTCGTCGAAATCGTCGTCGAACGGCGGATGGTGACGGCGGCACTTGCCGCAGCATTCCTCATCTTCGTCCTCGTCGTCTTCCGTCTCGTAGACGTACTCTTCCACTTCGCCGAGGTCGTGGTCGAGCTCGTCCAGATAATCGTTTGCCGTGTCGATCGCTTCGGTCAGCGTCTCCACCTCGTCCGCCAGCTTCCCGCAGAGGTCCACGAGAGCCGCGATGATCTTTCCCTCGGGCGTCGTCACGTCGAGGTTCGCGCCGTCAACCAGACCCTTGATATACGCGCTTGTTTCTTTCGTCGTCATGGTGTTTCTCCTTTCAGATCCTTCATGAGAACGGGACAGCCGGAGGGATTGCTCCGCCGCCGGCCGCCTTGCTTGTATGGAAAACTGTGCTTACGCTCTTTCGAGATATTCGCCGGTTCTCGTGTCGATCTTCACGATGTCGCCGGTGTTGATGAAGAACGGAACGCGGATGTTCGCGCCGGTCTCGACGGTAGCGCCCTTGGAGGAGCCGGTCGCCGTGTCGCCGCGCACGCCGGGTTCGCAGTCCGTGACCTCGAGCTCAACGAACATCGGAGGCTCGACGGAGAAGGGCTTGCCCTGGTAGGAACGGATCGTGCAGACCATCTCTTCCTTGACGAACTTGAAGTTGTCGCCGATGAGATCCTTGCCGATGGGCTCCTGCTCGAAGGTTTCCTGATCCATAAAGTAGTAGAGATCGCCGTCGTTGTAGAGATACTGCATCTCGCGGCGGTCGATGCGCGCTTCGTTGAACTTGTCCGTGGGGGAGAAGGCCTTTTCGACCACGCCGCCGGTGATGACGTTTCTCATCTTCGTGCGGACGAACGCCGCGCCCTTACCCGGCTTGACGTGCTGGAATTCGATGACCTGCATGACCTGTCCGTCCATTTCGAACGTGACGCCGTTTCTGAAATCGCCTGCTGTTACCATTTTTTGTGATTCGCCCCCATCCCGGAGGCTTACTCCTTTCCGTTCATCCTGTTCGGAATCATAAATACACTATATTATACCCTATTTCTCCCGATATTGCAAGAGGGCGGGGGAAATTTTATGGGAATTCCATACATTTTCGCCGCGGCTTACTTCATCCCCCGCCGCGTGAGGGCGATCCGGCCCCGCTTCAGGTCGACCGATTTGATCTTCACCTCGATGATGTCCCCCACCGCAAGGACCTCGGACGGGTGCCGGATGTAGCGGTCCGCGATCTCGCTGATGTGGAGCAGGCCGTCCTGATGCACGCCGATGTCGACGAACGCGCCGAAGTCGATCACGTTCCGCACCGTGCCCTTGAGGATCATCCCCTCCGTGAGGTCCTCGATCGAGAGGACGCGGTCGCGCAGGACCGGAGGCGGCAGGCTGTCGCGGATGTCCCGCCCGGGCTTTTCAAGCTCGCCGAGGATGTCGGAGAGCGTCATCTCCCCGATCCCGAGCTCGTCCGCGAGCGCCTTCATCCCGACGGCGGCGGCCTCCCGTCTGAGCGAGATCCCGCCCCGCGCGTCCGCCTTGGTCTTGCCGAAGCGCGCGAGGAGCTTTTCCGCCGCGCCGTAGGATTCCGGATGCACGCCCGTGTTGTCGAGGAGCTCCTCGCCGCCGGGGATGCGCAGGAAGCCCGCCGCCTGCTCGAACGCCTTCGCGCCGAACCGCGGGACCTTCAGAAGATCGCGCCGCCGCCGGAATTCGCCGTTCTCCTCGCGGTACTTCACGATGTTCTTCGCCGAGGTGCCGTTGATCCCCGCGATGTAGGAGAGGAGGGACCAGGAGGCCGTGTTGACGTCCACGCCGACCGCGTTCACGCAGTCCTCGACCACGCCGGTCAGGGCTTCGTCGAGGCGCGCGGGCTTCATGTCGTGCTGATACTGCCCGACGCCG
>CACZSA010000364.1 GCA_902783705.1 uncultured Ruminococcus sp. | reverse complement strand
TTCCCAGATGTTGAGCGGGGTGCCCCAGTAGCGGTTGCGGGAGATCGCCCAGTCCTGCACGTTCTCGAGCCAGTCGCCGAAGCGGCCCTTGCCGATGGATTCGGGGATCCAGTTGACGGTGTTGTTATTCTTGATGAGGTCGTCGCGGACGGCGGTCATCTTGATATACCACGATTCGCGGGCGTAGTAGATCAGAGGCGTGTCGCAGCGCCAGCAGTGCGGGTAATCGTGCTCGAACTTCGGGGCGTCGAAGAGCTTTCCTTCGTTCCGGAGGTCTTCGAGGATGACGGGATCGGCCTTCTTCACGAAGATCCCGGCGTAGGGCGTCTCGGCGGTCATGTTGCCGGCGCCGTCGACGAACTGCACGAACGGGAGGTCATAGCGGCGTCCGACGCGGGAGTCGTCTTCGCCGAACGCGGGCGCGATGTGGACGATGCCCGTGCCGTCGCCCATCGTGACATAGCCGTCGCAGGTGACGAAATGGCCTTTCTTCTTCTGCTTCGCGGCGCATTCGGCGGTGCAGGCCCAGAGGGGCTCGTATTCGCGGTATTCGAGCGCGGAGCCGGGCATCTCCTCGAGGATCTCGTAGGCCGGAGCGCCGTCCTTTGCGAGCTTGCCGAGGACGGTGTCGAGAAGCGCCTTCGCCATATAGTAGGTGTACCCGTCGGCGGCCTTCACCTTCGCGTAGGTCTCCTCGGGATTGACGCAGAGCGCGACGTTCGACGGGAGGGTCCACGGAGTCGTGGTCCACGCGAGGAAGTACGCGTCCTCGCCCTTTACCTTGAAGCGGACGACGGCGGAGCGTTCCTTGACGGTCTTGTAGCCCTGCGCGACCTCCTGAGCGGAGAGCGGCGTGCCGCAGCGGGGGCAATAGGGGACGATCTTGAAGCCCTTGTAGAGCAGTCCCTTGTCCCAGATCTGGCGGAGGGCCCACCATTCGGATTCGATATAGCTGTTTTCATAGGTCACGTAGGGGTGCTCCATGTCGACCCAGTAGCCGACGGTGCCGGAGAAGTCCTCCCACATGCCCTTGTATTTCCAGACGGATTCCTTGCACTGGTTGATGAACGGTTCGAGTCCGTACGCCTCGATCTGGTCCTTGCCGTCGAGCCCGAGCTTCTTTTCGACCTCGATTTCGACCGGGAGCCCGTGCGTGTCCCATCCGGCCTTGCGCGGGACGTCCTTCCCCTTCATCCAGCGGTAGCGCGGGATCAGGTCCTTGATGACGCGGGTGAGGACGTGACCGATGTGCGGCTTGCCGTTCGCGGTCGGCGGTCCGTCGTAGAAGGTGTAGCCCGGTCGGCCTTCGCTCTCGGCGAGCTGCTTCTTGAAGATGTCGTTCTCGTTCCAGAATTTCAGGGTCTCGCGCTCGCGTTCCACGAAATTCAGGTTGGTGTTGACCTTGTTGTACATGATGCCTCCATTGAAATCGGATTCGCGTGGATGATTCAGAAAACAAAAAAGCCCGGCGTCATCCGGGACAGAAAAACTGCATACCACCCGCACGCACGATACGGTCCCCATGTAACGCCGGGGCTGCGGCGGGGGCTTGGGCATGGCCTTCACCCTGCGGCTCGGGAGTGATTTTCGCGTGCCGCCGCGTACCGGATCCCACCCTGCCCGGCTCTCTTCGACGCGGCCCCCGGTCCCCCGGGACAGCTACTCTTTCCGTCATTGCCTTTTCTGTTATCACCCTTTATTATACCCGTTTTCTCCCCTTTTTGTCAAGGGTTTGAATCCGCAAAAATCACCGAAAACTCTTGCAAATCCTCCGCATGTATGGTAAAATGAGACAAAAAGATCCCCGGGACACGCCGGGACCCTTCCGACATCTTCATGTACTGACTCAGAAAGGAATCCGCCATGACCAACCGCAAAGACTGGCCCCTCGCCCTCTCCGTCGGTCCCGCCGCGATGAACGGGGAGACCTTCGATGCCCTCGCCTCCGCCGGCATCCGCGAGCTCGAGCTCTCCTCCGGCGCGATCGATCCGTTCTACTCCGTCCTCGACTTCCCACGCCGCGCAAACGAGATCGCCGCGGAAGCGAAGGCGCACGGCGTGACGATCTCCTCGATCCACCTGCCGTTCGGGCCGTTCTCGAAGATCGATCCGGCCTCTCCCGATCCGGAAGTCCGCAAATACATCCTTTCGGTCCAGTCCGAGCTGATCGGCGCGGCGGGCGGGGCCGGGATCGGAAAGGCGATCATCCATCCGTCCGGCGAACCCTACCGCGAGGAGGAACGCGGGGAGCGGATCGCGTGCGCTGTCGCGATGATCGGAAAGCTGACCGATGTCGCAAAGGCCGCGGGCGTCACGCTCTGCCTTGAGAACCTGCCGCGCACCTGCCTCTGCCGCACGTCCGACGAAATGCGCGTCTTCCTCGATGCGATCCCGGATCTGCGCGTGGTGTTCGATACGAACCACAGCCTGCGGGAGGACAACGTCCACTACATCCACGCCGTCGGGGACCGGATCGTCAGCCTGCACGTCTCGGACTACGATTTCATCGACGAGAAGCACTGGCTCCCGCTCGAGGGAAAGAACGACTGGCCCGCGATCATCGCCGCGCTCGAGGAGGTCGGATACGGGGGCCGCTTCCTCTATGAGCTCCACGCCGGATACACCTACGAACAGATTGCCGAAAACTGCCGCGCCCTCCTCGGATGAGGACCGGATTCACAGGAAGGAGAATTTATCATGCTGTATCATCAGCCCTGGCTCCGGTATGGTCGGGATATTCAGGTCGAATACGAACAGTGCGTCCGCGAGGGTCGGGACGTCGCGAAATACGAGGCGGCGGTCAAGGGCTTCTGCGCGCTTGACAACGATACCCTCTTCGAGAATGAAGCAGCCGTCACCGAGCTCGCCGCCGTGATGGCCTCCGCGCCGATCCGCCCGGACTTCCCCTACGAGGAGCCGTCGGATCTCGCATCCATCCTCGCGGCCTCCCCGTCCGCCGTCTCCGCGCCCGTGCTGCCGGACGTGCCGGACGAGGATAAGCTCCTCGACAAGCTGACCGGCGCGTGGATCGGGCGGATCGCCGGATGCCTGCTCGGAAAGCCCGTCGAGGGATGGCGCCGCGACCGTCTGATCCCGGTGCTCAAGGCGACGGACAACTATCCGATGCACAAGTACATCACGAAGGCGGAGTTCACCGACGAGCTCGTGAAGGAGCATCACCTCTGGACGGGCGCTTGCTTCGCGGACAACGTGCACTACGCCTCCCCGGTCGACGACGACACAAACTACACGACCTTCGCCCTCAAGCTCGTGCGGTCCTACGGGCGGGACTTCACCCCCTCGGACGTCGCGGAGGCGTGGCTGTCGTGGATCCCGTGCTTCGCGACCTGCACGGCGGAACGCGTGGCCTACCGCAACATCGCGTCCGGGCTCATGCCCCCCGCCACGGCGACATGCAAGAACCCCTACCGCGAATGGATCGGCGCGCAGATCCGCGGGGACCTCTTCGGCTACATCAATCCCGGCGATCCCCGGACTGCGGCGGAGATGGCCTTCCGCGACGCGTCGATCTCGCATGTAAAAAACGGCATCTACGGCGAGATGTACATCGCCGCCATGATCGCAGCCGCGGCGGTCGAGGACGACATCCGCGCGATCATCGAGACGGGACTTGCGTATATCCCGGCGAAATCGCGGCTCACGGCGGACGTGCGGCGCGTGCTCGCCCTTTACGACGCTGGAAAATCCGCCGCTGAGATCATCGAGGAGATCCACACGCAGTTCAACGAGCATTCGGCGAACGACTGGTGCTATACCAACTCCAACGCGATGATCGTCACGATGGCCCTGCTCTGCGGAGGCGGCGACTTCGGGACCTCGATCTGCCTCGCGGTGCAGACGGCGTTCGATACGGACTGCAACGGCGCGACGGTCGGCTCGATCATCGGGATCCGCAACGGCGGCGCGGGAATCGATCCCTACTGGTATGCCCCGTTCGAGAAGCGGCTCTACACCTCGATCGAGGGCTACAACACCGTCGAGGTCGACGAGCTGGCGAAGCGCACCCTGGCACTCACGCGGAAATAATGCTGTACGAGAGAATCGAAACGCCCGTCGGGATCCTCACGGCACAGATCGACGGCGGAGCGATCCGCAGGCTCGGCGTCTTCGAGGCGGGAGTATCGGATCCGTCCGGGGAGGAACGCGCGCTCGGCGAAGAACTCCGGGAACAGCTCGGCGAATATTTCAGAGGGGAGCGGGAGTCCTTTTCGCTCCCCCTCTCGCTTCCCGGGACGGGATTTCGGCGGAGGGTCTGGGCGGAAATAGAAAAAATCCCCTTCGGAGAGACGTGCTCCTACGGGGAGATCGCGCGGCGGATCGGGCATACCGGTGCGTCCCGGGCGGTGGGATCGGCCTGCCGGGCAAATCCCGTCCTGCTCCTCGTGCCGTGTCACCGGGTGACGGCGGCGGGGAGGTGCGGCGGCTATGTGCTCGGGGCGGAGGCGAAGGAATATCTGCTCACTCTTGAAGGTCGGCGCGGCGGATGAGCGGCTCGGCCTCGTCGATCTTGCTCTCGACCTTCGAGAGGATGCCGTCGAAGGAGCGGAGCTGATCCTCGGTAAACTGGCCCTCGACCTCGCGGACATACGCCTTGACGCCGTCCTCGTACAGGCCGATATAATTATAATACTTCTCGGTGAGGCGCAGGCGGAATTCGCGCTTGTCGTCCTCCGAGGCCTCCTTGACGACGTAGCCTTTCTGGATCAGCGAAGCCACCTTATAGGACGCGCCGGGGCGGGAGATGCCGAGGAAGTCCGCGAATTCGCTGACGGTCGGCGTGCCGAGGGAGTGGATCACCTCCACGGCGAAGACCTCCATCGCGGTGAGCGAACCCTCGCGCTCCTTGATGATGGAAAACAGTCTCCGGTAGAACTGCAGATGGATCTTGTCGGTAATGCGCATGATATGGTCTTCAAGCATAGGAGTTCCTCCCGGAAATCGGTTCATGATACGGTGATTGTACCACGTCCGACAACGGGAGTCATCCGCATTTCATGAAAAATTATTGAATTTTTATGAAGACGGGCAACGCGACGGAAAATCGGCTTCAAATGTGCGCATTTTTTTGCAGTTTCTTTCGGAATTGGTCTTTACAAAGAAGAAAATCTGTGCTATAATGTACGTTGGATTGCCCGTTTCCCGGTCTCCGGAACATGGTCCCTCCCCGGGACGTTTTCACCCGCCGGTCGCTGAGCTTCGGGAATCATTAAAAATTTATATGGTGAAAGGATACCCACACCCATGATCACGAAGGAAAAGAAGCAGGAACTCATCGAGCAGTACAAGGTTCACGAAGGCGACACCGGTTCTCCGGAAGTCCAGATCGCGATCCTCACCTACCGCATCCAGACCCTCACCGAGCACCTCAAGGTCAACAAGAAGGACAACCACTCCCGCCGCGGTCTGAACAAGATGGTCGGCCACAGACGCAACCTTCTCCGTTACCTCCAGAACAATGACATCGAGCGCTACCGCGCCATCGTCGAAAAGCTCGGCCTGAGAAGATAACCGCTTCTCTCCCCTGCGTACGCGACACTCGTGCTGCGGCGGATGTTTCAAGGCGAGACATTCCGCCGCGGCATCTTGCTGTCTCCGCCCCGCACCGAACCGCCCGGATCAGCAGTTAAACAGATGCCCGGGACCCGGACCGCTGTTTAAATGCTGAGCTGAAGCGGTGCGGCGAACTTGAAATTTTATTTTATCGAAAGGCAGATACTATGTTCGAGAAGTACAAGACGTTCTCCTACGACTTCGCCGGAAGACCGCTCGTCATCGAAACCGGCAAGATGGCCGGACTCGCGAACGGCTCCGCCCTCATCCGCTACGGC